>DAIUCB010000172.1:0-6610 GCA_036846385.1 Bacillota bacterium
TGTACATAGCAATAAACAAGTATGTTCAAGATCAATTCTAAAAAAATCGGTAGATAACTTTAAGTCAAACATTATGCAGCTAATGCAAAAATACCCTGAAATACCACAGAAATACGGCTTTAAATATGATGAAATTGATGAGGTTTTACTGACATCAGCTACAGAACTTGAAATGTGGGTTAAAACACCTGAACAAAGTGCTGATTTTGAGGAACTTTATGTATCCCAGACTCTGAAGGAGCAATACTGGAAGAGAACAATGGGTACAGTCAGAACTGTTCTTGAAAAAATTATGGATCAGCTTGAATGTTATGATCTAAAGCCGGAAATGGCCCATAAAGAGGTAGGAGGAATAACAAATAAAATTGATGCCAAGGGTAGAATTACTCATGTTATGGAGCAGCTTGAAATAGACTGGAGATTTTCCGATGCGCTGCAGGCCGCAGATAATGAAATAATAGTCAGAGAGCTTATTGAAGATCAATTCAGACATCACGGTCTGGAGGTTCTGTTTAAAGCAAAGCCTATTGAGGGAGTTGCAGGAAATGGTGAGCATACACACTTTGGTGTAGCTGTCAGATTAAAAAACGGAAGAAAAGTAAATTTATTTGTCCCTGTTGATATGAAAAAGGATTATTTAAGTGAGGTAGGCTACGGAGCCTTAATGGGACTTCTTAAAAACTATGAGGTTATAAATCCAATAGTAACAGCAACGAATGATGCATTCAACAGGCTCAAGCCTAAATTTGAAGCACCTGTATGTATAGTTACTTCGTTAGGCGGTACAAAGGAATCACCGTCAAGAAACCGTTCAGTATTAATCGGAGTCATTAGAGATATTGCAAGTCCTCAGGCAATCAGATTTGAAATGAGATCTCCAAATCCTTATTCAAATACTTATCTGGTTATTGCTGCATCTTATCAAGCTATGCTTGACGGAATAACCAAGGTATTGGAAGCAAAAATGACAACAGAGGATATGGAAAGAGAAATATCTAAAAAATATGGCGATGATGCTTTATATTTAGAAAAATTCCGAGAGTACAGAAGTGAAGAGGATGTGTTTGAATGCTATACCGAGGAAGAGAGAAATAAGCTTTACGGTAAGGCTCCTGCAACGGTATGGGAAAATGTAAAGGGCTTTGATTTGTGCGTTAATAAGCATGAGGTACTAAAATCGGGCGGTGTATTTACTGATGAGCTTATTAATTCATTTAAGCTTTCCACCGTAGAAAGATGGAAAAATGAGTTAAAAGGAAGAATTATTCATGATAATATAGTTCTGCTCAAAACCTTTTTTAAGCTCCACAGCGAATCAGATCATGCAACAGATTTAGATGTAGTTACATGGGAGAAAATAGTTTATCTTAAAACTAAGCTTATGAAGGACAGCATGACCAAAAAAAGCATATTTACTAAAATAAAAACTGCAATAATGCAAGGAGACTATGACACAGCATCAGATTTGCAAAAATCAATGAATGAAAAAATGACTGAAATCAGAGCTTTATATATAGAATATAAAAACAACATATTTTAAACAGAGTAATAAAAAAACGAGGCCGTTGTCGGCTTCGTTTTTTGGTCTAAGTAAGTCCTTAAAGAATTCTTCTTTCAATTTTAAATCCTATTTTTTCCTCTATTTCAGAAAGTATTTCCATATCCTTTTGTGCAGCAAACAAGCAGGTGTAGCCATCCTCTCCCGCTCTTCCGGTTCTGCCTATACGGTGAATATAGGAATCGGAATTTTCCGGGATATCAAAATTGTAAATATGATTTACGCCGCCTATATCCAAACCCCTCGAAGCAACATCAGTAGCTATGAGATACTGTAAATCACCTTTTCTGAAGGCTTTCATTATTTTTTCCCGTTTAGACTGCAAAATATCGCTGTGAAGCTTTTCGCAGCTGTAGCCTCTTTTGTGCATGGCTTCCTCTAAATTATCAACTCTGACCTTTGTTCTGCAAAATATTATAGCCATAAATGGATTGTCCTTATCAAGTACACTAAACAAAGCATCTGCTTTTTTTCTGTCGGTAGTTTCAACCACCTGCTGTTTAATATTCGGAAGAGTGATACTTTCCTTGTGGATTTCGATAAATCTGGGATTTTTCATATACCTGAATGCAAGCTCTTTAACCTGCGAATCCATTGTTGCTGAGAAGCATAACGTCTGTCTTGCATCGGAGGTTTCCTTTATTATAGCATCAACCTCATTTTTAAAGCCCATCAGAAGCATTTGATCGGCTTCATCAATTACAAGAAATTTAATGCTGCGCAAATCTAAGGTTTTTCTTTCAATATGATCTAAAAGCCTGCCCGGTGTTGCTACGACTATACCTATGCTTCCTTTTAGCTTTCTGATTTGTGAATCAATATCCTTACCTCCGTATGCAGACAGTATACCTATATCCTTGGCTTTTTTCAGCTTATTCGCCTCATCTGTTATTTGAATGGCTAATTCACGGGTAGGAGTGATTATCAATGCTTGAATACTGTTTGAATCAAGATTTAGTTTTTCAAAAATAGGCAATAAAAATGCTAAGGTTTTTCCTGTGCCTGTTTGAGATTCGGCAATAATATCTTTACCGGACAGTATAAGCTCTATGCATTGCTCCTGAATGGGGGTAGGGTATGTAATTCCCGAATATTTCAATATGTTAATTATTTCTTTGTTTATTCCGAGCTCAATAAAGTTCATTATTTTTTACCTTTCATTAAATTATATAAATATTTTATTATTATAACACAACTGAATAATTTTTACTAAATATTTGCAAACATTTTGTAAATAAAATTATTGCTTTAAATAATTAAAGAAAAGCTAATCCAATAAGAGTTCGCATTTTGTAAACTTTTGTTACACAGTTATTTAATTATATATATGTATATTATTGGAAGGTATCTTGACAAAATGGTAATTTCATTATATCATAAAATAAACGTTTAGCTTTATTTTAAAATAGTGTTAACCCAAAATTTTTCAAAATAGTTTTTCATAGTTCCGATACGTTAAAATAGGAGAAATATATGGATTTTAAGTCAAGGTATGAAAAAGAGTTAAATGATTTGCTTTTAAATGAAGATAACTTTGAATTTTTTAGAAATTTAGCTATGGAGCACATGCGATATAATCCTAAATTTTTCAAAGAAGTCTTTGATCAATTATTAATATTTACAAATACACATAAGCTCGATAAAACAAAGGGCTGGGTGTACTATTTTTTGGGTTGGTACCATACAGATATAGCCGAATATGAAAAAGCAGTTGATATTTTTTTGTCTGCTAACGAAATTTTCGATACAATAGGAGATAAAAAAGGTTTAATATATGCTTGCAACGGATTAACAAACGTTTATACACAAATAGGGCAATTCAAACTGGCTAATGAATGGGGCTTGAACGGAATTTCTCTTGCAGAGGAAACAAATGACAGAGAAGCTCTGGTTTTATTGATAATCAATACAGGCATTAATTACATACAAATGAAATATTTCCATAAGGCAGTAGAAATTTTTAACACTATTGAAATAATGAATATTCAATTGACAATAGATCAACAGGTTATCTATAAGCATAGCTTAGCAGAAATAGAAATCAATATAGGCAGTCCGGATAAAGCTATTGATTATGTAGAAGAATCTGCAAAGCTTTTAGAGGATAAAATAAACGGAGACACCTGCAATATTTATAAATTAAAGGGAATGGCATATCTAAAGCTCGAAGAATATGATATAGCTGAAAAAGAGTTTGTCAAAGCCTATGATGTTGCGATTAAGCTGGAATGTATCTACGAAAAATGCTGTGTAATGGTGGAGTGGTCCAAGCTTTGCACTCAAGTGGGAAGAAACTGTCAGGCAATAGATATTTTGAAGCAGGTAGTAGCTACATCAAAGGACAGAAAATTTTACACACTTTTGAGAGAATCAAACCAATTATTATATTTAATTTACAAGAAATTAAATATAGCAAAGGATGCATTGCTATATTTGGAAAACTATATATTGATTGATGACAAAATATATGATTATGAGCAAAACCAAATAATGGCCAAAATGAACATAAAACATACCGAGAGAGAAGCTGATTTGTATAAGCTTTTATATGATAAGACAGAGCTTTTATCCTCGATAGGGCAGAAAATCATATCAAATCTTGATATTGATTCAATCACAGATATTATTAATAATGAAATAAATAAGCTTATAAAAGCAGATGTTTTCGGCATAGCAATTTATGACAGTGAAAATGAAGAAATAACCTACAATTTTGTAAAGGGCAATTCGAAGCTGGAAAAGGTTGTTACTATAGAAAACGATGACAATTCTACATTTTCATATTATTGTATAAAAAACAAAACCGATATTATTATTAATAACGTATCGGAGGAATACAGTAAAAATGCTCATTTTAATTGGAAAGCAATTAATTCTGATAATGAGTTTGAAAAATCACTCATATACACACCTCTTATCATAAAAAATAAAGTGATTGGTGCGATGACCGTACAAAGCTATATGGTAAATGCTTATGATAAAAATGATTTAAATACATTGAAAATTATTGCAAACTATTCGGCAATAGCAATAGACAATGCCATATCCTACAAGAAAGTTGAGGAGATTGCAACCTACGATGTTATGACAGGCTTCTTAACCAGATTTGAAATTATCAGACTTGGAGAAATAATCTATGAGAAGCATAAAAACAGCAACATAGTATTTAGTGTAATAATGATAGATATTGATAATTTTAAGATAATAAATGATACTTACGGTCATGTTTACGGAGACAAGGCAATAAATATGGTCACAGATACAATATCCAAGTGCATTAGGGCTACAGACTATATAGGACGCTACGGCGGAGATGAATTTTTGCTGATATGTCCGGGCGCAGAACAAAAAGAAGCTTATGAGGTTGCGGAAAGAATCAGAAATACAATTTGCAGCATGAACTACTTGATTGGTGACAATATATCCATAAAAATAACTATCAGCCTTGGAGTATATGAGTTTGGAAAGGATGATTTATCATTTATTGACGGAGTGAAGATGGCTGATAAAAATTTATATAAAGCTAAACGAGGCTCTAAAAATAAAGCAGTAAGCAATTAATTTATTAATATCATTAATATTTAAAATAATATAGGAAAGTATAGAAATAAAAGTTTACACAAGCTTTACATTTCTATGCTTTTTTTTTTACTGTCATGTTATATAGTTAGGTCAAGATAAACAATAAAAAAACAAGGAGAAAAAATAATGAGAAAAATAAATAAATTTATGATACTGATGGTATCGATATTAATGGTATCATCTATATTTGCCGGATGTTCAAGGTCTGAGACTGAATCAAGCTTTAACAAAGACAAGGATATAACTGTTGTTGCAAGAGATTCAGCTTCCGGCACAAGAGGAGCCTTTCATGAGCTTATGAAAATAAAAATAAAGGAAGGCGATAAAGAGGTAGATAAGCTTGTAGTCGGAGCATTGGAATTTGACGGTACAGATAAGGTTATAACAGCAATTGAAGGTAATAAATACGGTATCGGGTATGTGTCACTCGGTTCTGTAAGCGACAGAATCAAAGCATCAAATGTTGACGGAGTTGAAGCGAACATTGAAAATGTAAAAAACAAAAAATACAAGGTTGCAAGACCCTTCCTGCTGGTAACAAAGGGTAATGAAAGCAAATTGGTCAAGGATTTCCTGAGCTTTACAGCATCAAAGCAGGGACAACAAATAGTTGAAAAGAAGCATTATATTTCATCTGTAGAAGGACCTGCGGAATATTCATCATCTAATTTATCGGGAGTAATAAAGGTAGCAGGCTCAACCTCAGTAACGCCTTTGATGGAATTGCTTCAAGAGGAATACAAAAAGTTAAATCCTGATGTAACCTTCGAAATGCAGTCAAATGGCTCGTCACAGGGCATCAAATCAGCAATTGAGGGAACCTATGACATAGGAATGAGCTCGAGAGAATTAAAAGATGATGAAAAAACTCAATTGAAGGAGCACACACTTGCAATTGATGGAATAGCAGTAATATTAAACAAGGAAAATCCGGTAAATGACCTTTCATCTGAGAATATTACCAAAATATATACCGGTGAAATAACTAAATGGTCAGAAGTTAAATAAAATGGAAAAAATAAAAAACACAAATAATATTAAAGAAAAACTAATGCAGTATGTATTCTTCGCATCTGCATTAGTTTCAGTGCTGGCAGTGATATGCATATGCCTTTTTCTGTTTATTAGAGGTATTCCTGCTATTGCTGAAATTGGTTTTATGAACTTCATATTCGGTCAAAAATGGGCACCTGTAGATAACCCGCCGCTATTCGGAATATTGTCAATGATTGTCGGAAGCCTTTATGTGACCGGCGGTGCAATAGTTATCGGAGTACCTATAGGTGTAATGTGTGCAATATTTTTAGCTGAATTTTGTCCTAAAAGCTTATACAAAACAGTAAAGCCGGCTGTAAATTTGCTGGCAGGAATTCCTTCAATAATATATGGATTTTTCGGAATGGAGGTAGTAGTTCCATATGTAAGGGAATATTTCGGAGGAAACGGCTACAGTATTCTTTCAGCCTCTGT
>DAIUCB010000173.1:0-6594 GCA_036846385.1 Bacillota bacterium
AGGATGCTGTTTCCCGATAAGGATATATATATAGTTGTGGGGAGCGATGTTATAGTCAATGCTTCGGCATATAAGGTAAGAGCTACAAAAAATTCTATACATAGCTTCAATCATATCGTTTTTCAACGTGCCTCAACAGATATATCAGTAAGCTCAAATAAGAAAATTGAGGATTCTAAAAACAGAATAAAGGGTAAGCTTCTCGAGCTTAAGCTGCCTGTATATCTTGAGGATATAAGCTCAACTCAAATAAGGGACCATATTGATAACAACAGAGATATATCGAATCTGATAGACCCGCTTGCACAAAGCTTTATATACGACAGAAATATATATTTGAGAGAGCCTCAATATAAAAGTATAATAAAATCAAAGCCATTAAAAATCGAAGTCGTTGCTGATTTGACCAGAGAAATAATCGATGAAATAGGTCACTATATTTTCATGCATACTGATTTATATGATAATATCGGAGAAAAGCTGAATTCTAAAAAAATGAGCTTGATTATTATAAGAGACGGAAAAAATTCAAATAAGCTTTTAGGTTTTTCTGCATTTCATCAAATCAGCTCCTCGGACGTATATACAGAATTCAAAAGCCTGTATATAGCAAATCACATAAGAGCTAAAACGGCAGGCAGAATAATAGTAATAGACGGAATTTATATTAACCCAAGTATTTCCTATGATAATATAGAGCAAATCATCATTACCGAAACTCTTGCACATTGCTTGAAAAATGATTATACCTATGCTTTATATAACAATATTATGACAAATATTAACAGTGACAAGGTATATGAGGTATTAGAGCTTCAGGGCTTTCAAAAGCTGATTGACAATAGTGTAGAAAGAACTATATACGCTGTAGATATGAAATTTCCGATATGCTTGACACTTAATCTTGAAAGCTTTATTAAGGATCCGTTAAACAACAATCCAAATGTTCAGTCATCTATCGGAGAAGCAAGGAGGGAATTGCAAAAATCCTTGACGGAGTTGTATCCCGGCAGTCTGGTTTTATCCTTTGACAATGATATGATAAATCAAACCCTTATAGAAAAAATTTGCAGTATAAATAAGGTGCCGGATACGGTTGCTGAACCGAGAATTTTGGGAGAATATATGTGCGTTCCCTTCGGCAATATATTAAAGGGTATGGTTGTACCGAATACCGTTACAAAATCAGTACATACAGAAAAAGTATTCAGCACAGATGCAAGTAAATTCAGGATTTTAGAATATCCCTTTTATTCGCCCTTGGTAAATCAAATTAAAACAATTAAATCCTTTAATAAACCTGTTATACTCGTAGATGATTTAATGCACAAGGGTTACAGAATAAAGGAGGTTGATCCTATATTTAAAAGCCAGGATATAAAGGTTGAAAGAATAATAGTAGGCATTATGTCAGGCAGAGGCAAGGATTTGATGGAGATACAGGGAAGAGATATAGATTCAGCATATTTTATTCCTAATTTGAGGATATGGTTTAATGAAAATTTAATGTATCCGTTTTTAGGAGGAGACGGTATTTGGTCAGAGGATGAGAATATTTTGAATCTGATACCATCCATTAATCTTATACTGCCTTATGTCGCACCGCCTTTTATAAAGGATACAACAAACGCATCGGTATATAATTTATCAATGGTATGCTTACAAAATGCTAAAAAAATACTTCATACATTAGAATCGGAGTATCAGAATATATACGAAAAGAATCTGACCGTAAAAAGACTGGCAGAGGTTATGGTTTCGCCGAGACTGCCGTATATAGGCAAAAATATTTCATATGATTTAAATATAGAACCATCAAGTTATATGGATGTAAGCATTGAAAAATTAATAAAGCTTGAAAGGATAATAAAATAAAATGTTCTTTTATAAATTAAAAGATAAATATTTATTTTCACTTAAAGATGAGTACACATACAATAGGACCAGCGAATCAGAAGCTTGCACTTGTCATGAGCTTTACTTTCTGACAAAAATTAATAAAGATTTTTCAAAAAAAACATTTGCAGTAGCCCATACCTCCGATTTGTATATCGAAGAGGAAAATATTGAGTTGCTTAAATTAAACGAAGAAAGAAATGTGCCTGACGGAGTAAGAGCTTTAATTGATCAAAGAAAAATAAAAGCGATTAATACTGAATATGATGATTATGAAAACAGCATATACTTTGAACAATGTAAAAGAAAAAGAGTTAATATTTTAGCTCTCGGAGATGTAGGAAGCACCTTGCTGACTGGGCTGAAGCTTCTTGGAGGAAGCTGTATAGAAGATATTGGTATCTATGACAGGAGTCAAGATAAAATCAACCGCTGGGAATATGAAATGAATCAAACCTCATGGCCTCATGAATATGATTTTCTCCCTGAGGTTCACGGTATAAAGAAAAATGAGCTGTTTGAATGTGACATGTTTGTTTTTTGTGCTTCAAAAGGCGTACCGCCCGTAGGTGCAGAGGTGTCGGATGTCAGAATGGTACAATACGAGCAAAATGCCGCATTAATCGAAGAATATGCTAAAGCGGCAGCAGATATGAATTTTAAAGGCATATTCGCTGTAGTGTCAGACCCGGTAGATTTGCTGTGTAAAAAAGTTTTAAATGAAAGCAAGGGAATATTGGTACCGGAACAGATAAAGGGCTACGGCTTAGGGGTAATGAATGCAAGAGCTGCCTACTACGCAAAAAAACATCCCGAATTTAATCAATTTCTGTCAGATGGAAGAGCATTCGGACCTCACGGAAATGATTTAGTTATTGCTGACAGCATAAATAACTATAACAATGACCTTTCTGTCAAGCTGACGGAGCTGGCGGTTAAAGCGAATTTAGAGGTCAGAAAAACAGGCTTTAAGCCATTTGTTGCACCTGCACTTTCATCAGGCGCCATATCTATAATTTGTACATTAGAAGGGAAATGGCATTACAGTTCAAATTATATCGGCGGAGTATATATGGGAGCAAAAAACAGAAATATTCCTGCAGGCTTAGAAATCGAAAAAATTGCTATGCCTGTGCAGCTGTATGATAGACTGAAAAAAACCTATGAACGATTGGGAGCAATGAAATAACGACAAGAGGTATTTTTATGGATAAATTATTAGTGTTGCAACCGGGAACAGCTTCGGAAAGACTAAAGAAAATGCTTGATTATTCTTTAAAGGGCTATGAATATGACATTATTAAAACAAGCGATGACTTTACGGTCCTAAGGAACGAAAAAATATTATTTGCAGTTGAGCTTGAAGCTTCAGGAATAAATATAGAGCTATTTAAAATTCTCCAAAAAATTAATTTATCAAGCAATATATTGGAAAATTCCGTCGGAAGCATAATAATCAACAGCAGTAATGAATTTCATTCCAGGGATGTTGCCAGAAAAATAATTTTATATGCCAATAATGCAGGATGTACCTTCCCCGGCAGACCTTTATCAGAAGCTACGGGAACCTTAAAAAGCTATAATACATATAAAAAAATAAATGATATGGATTTATTTGATTTATGCTTGCTTGATTGCAGAAAAACAGTTGACAGATTAATGAGTTTTACTCATAAGAAAATTCATAATCCTAACATTCTTACTCTTCATTCAAGTAATTATGAAACCTCAAATACCTTAAGACTATGGCAAATGGTAAAATCAGAGCTTGAAAACTATAATATAAATGAAATCCATATAGAAAACGGTTCGGTCAGAGATTGTAAGGGATGTATTTACACTGACTGCAAGCACTATTCCGAAAGCAATAACTGCTTTTACGGAGGAATAATGGTTGAAGAGGTTTATCCCGCAATATTGGCTTGCGATGTTTTGATAATGCTGTGTCCAAACTACAATGACTCTATAAGTGCAAATATGTCAGCCGTCATAAACAGACTTACTGCACTTTTCAGAAAAACAAAATTTTATGATAAATATTTCTATGCTGTGATAGTATCGGGACACAGCGGAAGCGACATAATCGCACAGCAATTAATCAGTGCGCTTAATATCAATAAAACCTTTATGCTGCCGCCGCATTTTGCTCTGATGGAGACTGCCAATGATATCGGAGATATAGAAAAAATAGAAAATATAAAACAAATAGCAGCAGAATACGGCGAAAATATAAAAAAAATATTCTGAATAGAATATTTTGACAATTGACTTCTTAAGTTCGTGCAAGCTATGAAGCTTAAACCTTTATTATTTATGCCCCGGAATAAAATGGTCGGGATGACAAGATTCGAACTTGCGACCCCAAGTCCCCCAGACTTGTACGCTAACCAAACTGCGCTACATCCCGACGCTATATTAGATTATAAAGGATAAAATTCAATATGTAAAGTAATTTTTAAAAATAATTTATTAAAATTATTAACAAATTCGTCTTGCAATTTTTAAAGCATTCTGGTAAAGTTTATATGTCTGGTGTATTTTTCCGGATAATATTAGATAAGGAAGTATTAACTATGAGTGAAGATAAAGACTTATGCGGCTGTGGCTGCGGTTGCGATGACGAATGTGATGATATATGCGATTGTGATGATGGATGCGATTGTGATGATGGATGCGATTGTGATGACGGATGCAGCTGTCATGATGAAGATATTATGACACTTACACTTGAAGACGGTACAGAAATCGAATGTGCGGTAATTGCGGTATTCCCTGTTGAAGAAAAGGAATATATTGCGTTATTGCCACTTGAAAACCAAGAGGACGGAGAAGTTTTCTTATACGGTTATGAGGAAGATGAAGACGGCGGATTCGAGTTGATAAGCATTGAATCAGACGAAGAATACGAAGCAGTAACAAGAGCATTTGACGAAATACTTGATGAAGCAGAGCTTGATGAGCTTCTTGATGACGAAGACGACGAAGAATAAAAACAATTAAGGACAGTTAAATACTGTCTTTTTTGTTTTATTTATTTTTTAATTGCTATAAATATTATAAATTGGATTAAAAAATATCCTATCAAAATTTTATAAATAGTAATTCATTAAATAAATATAATAATTAAATTTAAGCTGTTGACATTAAATATATCTTGTGATAATCTATCAAGAATAATTATATTCGAACGTATAATAATAATTTATAAGGAGTATTGATATGGCAAGAATAATTACTGAGCCCTCCAGAACATTTGGAGAATATTTACTATTACCAAATCTAACAACTAAGGATTGTATAGTTGAAAATGTAGATCTCAGCACACCACTTACAAGATATAAGAAAGGCGAATCGCCTGAATTAAAGCTTAATATACCTTTTTCTTCTGCAATAATGCAATCAGTTTCTGATAACAATATGGCTATAGCATTGGCCAAAAACGGCGGAGTATCATTTATTTACTGCTCTCAAAGTATTGAAGAGGAAGCAGAAATGGTCAGGAAGGTAAAAAAATATAAGGCCGGTTTTGTTATAAGTGATTCTAATCTGACACCTGACAATACACTTAAGGATGTTCTTGAATTAAAGCAAAAAACAGGACATTCCACTATGGCTATTACAAATGACGGAACCTCCTCGGGAAAGCTTTTGGGAATGGTTACAAGCAGAGATTACAGAATTACAAGAGACCCTCTTGACAAAAAAGTAAATGAATTTATGACTCCTGCTGAAAATCTTATTGTAGGCAAGGAAGGTATTTCACTATCCGAAGCAAACAATATAATTTGGGAAAATAAATTAAATTCAGTGCCTATAGTAGATGAAGATTTTAATTTAGTATATATGGTATTCCGAAAGGACTATTCTGAGGATAAGGAAAATCCAAGATCACTGCTGGATAGTCAGAAACGGTATGTAGTCGGAGCAGGTATTAACTCAAGAGACTATAAGGAAAGAGTTCCTGCACTTGTGGAGGCAGGAGTAGATATTTTATGTATTGACTCATCAGAGGGCTTCAGTGAATGGCAGTCAGATACAATAAAATGGATTAAAGAAGAATATAACGGTCGTGTTAAGGTAGGAGCAGGTAATGTAGTTGAAGCAGACGGATTCAGGTATTTGGCTGATGCAGGAGCAGACTTCATAAAAATAGGCATAGGCGGCGGCTCTATATGTATAACAAGAGAGCAAAAGGGTATAGGCAGAGGTCAAGCTTCAGCTATACTTGACGTAGCAGCTGCAAGAGATGAATATTTTGAAAAAACCGGCATATATGTACCGATATGCTCTGACGGCGGTATTGTTCATGATTATCATATTACCCTGGCATTAGCGATGGGAGCTGATTTTGTAATGTTAGGCAGATATTTTGCCAGGTTTGATGAAAGCCCTACTGCAAAGATTAAATATGGCAACGGCTTTGTTAAGGAATATTGGGGCGAGGGATCGAACAGAGCAAGAAATTGGGCAAGGTATGATTTAGGCGGGAAAACAGGTCTCCAGTTTGAGGAGGGTGTCGATTCATATGTACCCTATGCAGGTACTCTTGATGAAGGCTTGGGAGTAACGTTGCATAAAATCAAATCAACTATGTGCAATTGTGGTTCTAAGTCGATTCATCAGCTGCAAAAAACAGGCAGGCTCGTTTTGGTTTCTGCAACAAGCTTGTCAGAGGGCTCAGCACACGATGTTATTTTG
>DAIUCB010000174.1:0-6548 GCA_036846385.1 Bacillota bacterium
GCCTAATCAGGTCATGTCTTTTTTGTTTAAATTCTTTACCCTTTTATTCGTATCTCAATGTATCAATCGGATTTGCCTTTGCAGCTTTTTTAGCAGGATAATAACCAAAAAATATTCCTATAGCCATTGCAAATATAACAGCAATGAATATGGAAGCAGGATTGACGACTATAGGTATAGATATAAGCTTACCTCCTATCATAACCAGACCTATCCCCAGTGAAGTTCCTACAATACCTCCGATTGCAGAAAGAGTAGCAGCCTCTATCAGAAATTGAAACAATACATCCTTGGTTCTGGCACCAAGAGCCTTTTTAATACCTATTTCTCGGGTTCTTTCCGTAACAGATACAAGCATTATATTCATAATTCCTATACCGCCGACTACTAAAGATATACCCGCTATTGCAGCCACGGCTATAGATAATCCTCCCAATACACCGTTTACGGAAGCTTGGTCCTTTTCTACCGAATAAAACCTATAGTTTTCAGTATTTCTATGCTTAAGATTTGAAATAAAGCCAACAATTTCATTTCCGACCGAATCTATGGGATGACCTTCCTTAATAAAAATATCGAGACTGTAAAATGGATGGTTTGAAGAAAAAGACATCGTATAAGGAACAAAGCTGTCCTCATAAATATCTTCGCCTCCCTGAAGCAAGGCCAGCATTGGAGACACATCATTTTTGTATACACCTATAATCAGTAAATCCTCCAAATTATTTTCAAGCTTTACTCTGATTGATTTACCTACTGCATTATCATTTCCAAAAAGCTTAATTGCTGCATTTTGTTCTAAAACTACAACCTTGCTTTTTCTATCCACATCATTTTTATTAATCATTCTGCCGTATAGCATCTTTACAGGCTGCACCTCGTTATAATTTCCGTCGATGCAGACCATATTCAGTTTAACAGTTTTTCTGTTTATAGTAACATCACTTTTTAAAGCTTCAGAGGGACATATGTAAGCAAGCTTATTTGAAAATCTTTCCTTTAAAACATCAAGATCATCCATATAAAAGAAATCCGTAGATCTTATGTCTTCAACATTATATACATACATATATGCACGATTTTTACCGATATTCTTATAAATATCATCCATCACACCCTTCATGCTGTCTCCGATTGATACTATAGAAATAACAGAGCTTATTCCGATAATTATACCCAGCATTGTAAGAAGTGAACGCATCTTGTTTGATAAAATCGACCTGAAAGCTATTTTAATATTTTCTAACCAAATTATTTTTTTCACCCTCTTTCCTTCTGTATTCTGTCCTCAATTATGATACCGTCTCTGAAAACAATAGTTCTGTCCGCATAAGCAGCTATGTCAGGCTCATGGGTTACAAGTATAATGCTGTTTCCTTCCCTGTGAAGGTTAGAGAAAATGTCCATTATTTCAGAAGATGATTGTGTATCTAAATTGCCTGTAGGTTCATCTGCCAGAATAATAGGAGGGTTGTTTGCCAAAGCTCTGGCAATGGCTACTCTTTGCTTTTGACCGCCGGACAGCTCATTGGGAAGATGATTTATCCTGTCCTTAAGACCTACCTTTTCTAATAACTCCAATGCTCTTTGTCTTCTGTGTGACGGTCTGATTTTTGCATATATCATGGGGAGCTCAACATTTTTTAATACATTCGTGCGGGGTATAAGGTTAAAGGCTTGAAATACAAAGCCGATTTTTTTGTTTCTCACGAGAGATAATTCATCAGGTTTTTGTTTGCCTATTTCGATACCATCCAATAAATATTGTCCGTCAGAAGGATTATCAAGGCAGCCTAATATATTCATCAACGTTGATTTCCCGGAGCCGGATTGCCCCATTATTGCGATAAATTCACCGTGCTTGATTTCAAGATTGATATTTTTCAATGCATGAACCTCTATATCACCGGTTTTATATATTTTGTTTAAATTTTTAATGCTAATCATGCCACTCATTATTATCCTCGCTTACTTAGCTTCACTTTCATTAGGTGTAACTACGGTCCCATCTGTAAATGTATTATCAGGGTTAATTACGATTTTCATTCCTTCGGTTAAATCTGAGCCTTGTATTTCAGTTTCAAGATCAGTTTCAAGTCCTATTTTTACAGGTATTGACTTTAACGAATTATCACTGTTAAGAGTATAAACCTTATATTTTGAGTTTTCCTCCTGAATTATTGCTCCGGCAGGAACTGCAAAAATATTTTCTGCTTTATCGACCTTTATTTTAGCTGTGGCGATTACTCCTGCAATAAGGTTATCAGGCTTATCTGTCACTTCAATCAGAACCGGGATAACTCTTTCCATGGAATTGTTATCTTTTTGTTCGGCAGTAGGTGATATTCTTGATACAACGCCCTTAACCGTTTTTCCTTCCAGAATATCAGCATAAATTTCTGCCTCTTGGTTAATTTTAATTTTACCCACATCAAATTCGCTGACCGACACCTTCATTTGAAGCTTTTCCAAATTTTCAACAACAAACATTGATTTTTCATTTACGGTGTCCTTTGCATACCTGCCCAGATTAACATTAACCCTTGTTACGGTGCCGTTAATAGGACTTTTTATGTATATTTTATCTAAATTCTCTTTCTTTTGCTTCAAATCTTCCTTTAAAATTGCAATTCTTTTTACCTCCGAGGGATTTAATACTATTTTGCCGTTAACAGCATTGTAGCCTTCGACAGTTTTTTTGGTTTCTTTATAGCTGCTTTCTATTTTTGCAAAGGTCTCCTCGGTAATTATATCATCTTCCAGCAGTTTTTTATTTTGATTATAGCTTTTCTCAAGCTCTGCAAGCTGCATAACCGCCTTTTCATATTCAGTCTGCAAGGCTCTTAATTTATCCTGCTGCTCTAGGTCTGTTAATTCAATTTGTGATTCGGCAGATGCAATTTCCTTTTGAAGCTCTTCGCTGTCAAGTACAGCTAAAATTTGATCCTTTTTAACCAAATCTCCCTCCTTAACCCTTATATCAATAATTTCATAATTTAAGGGAGATACTACCTCAGCTTTTTCAATTCCCTCCAAAGGTGATTTTACGGAAATTATTTGCTCTATGGTTTTTGTTTTTAAAGCTATAACATTCGCAGATATTACAGGTGCTTTTTTGTTTTTATTAAGTCCTAATATTACCGTTACAGCTGCAATTAAAATAAGTAAGAAAATAATTATTTTCTTATGTTTTAACAAATTTTTCATGTAATTCTCCTAATTTTAGTATATATTTTTATTAAATAGCATTTAACACTATAGCGAAGCAATTATAACATACGAATATTACAAGATTATTACATAATAATTAAAATATGATTAATAATTTAACAGTCAGTCATTTATAGTATTATTAAAGCATATATAAAAAGTAAAATATTTTATATTATACAATACCAAAGTTCTTAATTTTGAGGAGGTTTGCATGAACAATAAAAATAATAACTATAGAGTAATGAAGTTTCTTGAACCGGTTAACAAAAATGATAAATATAGGGGCTATGTGCGCCTTGATATAAGAGGTACAAAAGGAATGATAATAGTATCGGTGGAAAATCTGGGAGATAATAAGACTACAAGTGATGTATATTTATATAAGGATAAAAAGGATAAAATTAAAATAGGAACAGTAAATAATAAAAAAGGAATGATAAAGAGGACAATTTCCTTTGGAAGCAACAGTTCAAACATTGAAGACTACAACGTTTGCGGTGTAGTAAAGGATAATAAAATAGTGTTGTATTCAAACTTATATAATTCGGTAAATCTAAATGATGTCAGAAAGCTTGAAAATGAAATAACTTCAGAAGATGTTAATGAAGATTTTGATATAATATCAGATCTCAACAACTCAGATGAAGAACCCGAAAAAACACAGACAGAAGCCATAGAGCATAATGATGACAATACAATAGATTTGGAACCTCCGACAGAGCAAAAATTAGACAATGAAGAAGAAATTGATAATTTTGTTGATGATATTGAACTGGTAGATAACAGTAAGATTAGAGAAAATGATGAGCAAAAAAATAATGAAGAAATAAATACAGCTCATGAAAATGAGACATCAGAAAGCAATTCAATATACGAAAATTATGATGATGGTATTGAAGCATTATCCAAAAAAACAGTTTATAAAAATAAGTTTGAGGAAAATCTCTATGGACTTTTAAACAGCTGCAGCAGATTAGAACCATTGTCGGTAAATATTAAAAATTTATCATGGTGGAAGATTCCTTACGATGACAGAGGTGTAAACAATGGATTTCTGCCGTATTATAATCAAATAATCAGTACATATTATCCATTTCCTATGTCAAACAGAGTAACAACCTGTCAGGGGCTGATAAAGAAATATAATCATTATATATTTGGAATTTATAAAGAAAATAATTGTATAAAAAGATTCGTATATGGAGTTCCCGGCGAATTCAAAAGGGACGAACAGCCATATAAAGGAATAACCGGCTTTAAAAATTGGTCATACAAGAACAAGGATTTAGACGGAGCATATGGCTATTGGATTGCATTTGTAGATTCAAATACAGGTGAAGTAACAGAACCGCCGCAGATTGTTTTAGGTAAATAGTACTGTACAAATATGAAAATGTTTGTTATAATATATGAGAACTATTCATAAATAAAGGAGAAAAATAAACAAATGCCGCCAATTAGTACGCACATGCACTTTGGTAAAATTTTTATTGAAAATTCTGATGATGAGATAGACATACGTAGCTTTATACTTGGTATAGTTTCACCTGATACATTTAATGATGACGACGCATTCGAAGAATTTCATTGCTTAGATGAAGATGGGAATATAGATGTAAGAGAATTCTATGAGAAGTTCGACTTAAAAAAATTGAATATTTATGAAAAATCATTTGTATTAGGCTATTATTGTCACTTATGGTTTGATGAGTATTATAAATTTAATGCAAGCAAGCTTACAGTCCATAACAGCCATGATTTACCTGATGAAGAATTAACTGAAGCAGTTAAAAATATATTCAAATTTTACGACTCAAAAGCAGTCGGAAATTTCTATGAAGATGTAAAATACGATATAGATGGATATAAATTTAATATTAATTTAAAAGAAGTAAAACATATTAATATTAAAAAATCAAAAGAAATATTAAAAAAATATTTTGATGAAAAAATACCTGAAAGCATCTGTTCTGAATTAATCAATGAAGAAGAATATTTGAATTTTATTCAGAAAAGCTGCAGCAAAATAATAAAATCTCTTTAAAACTCCTTTAGGGGAGTTTTTATTTAATATCGGATAAATGATGTAAAATTAATTTAATTTTAATTTGACTGTTTCTGATAAATGTAATATAGTATTAAGAAGTATATATACTCTCATGATAGATAAGGATGGTAATTGTGAAATATAAATACATTTTTTTTGATTTTGATGGGACTCTTGCAAATACCGAAGAGGTAAACTTTGTTATATATCAGAAGCTGGCTGAAAAATATAATTTGAGAAATATTACCTTAGATGAGCTTGGGCATATTAAAAAAATGAGTGCAAAAGAATTGATGGAATATGTAGAATTAAAGAAAAGGTATTTACCATTTATACTAAAAAGGGGTAAAAAGCTTTTAAAGCAGGATATTAAGAATGTAAAGCTGTGTAAGCCTGATATTTTTGAAAATATAAAACAGCTGAAGGATATGGGTATAAAGATAGCCATAATAACTACGAATTCAAAGACTAATGTTAGATTATTCCTTGAAAAACATAATGTTGATTACTTCGATTTCATCTCGAGTACAACGATGTTCGGAAAAGAATCAAAAATAAAAAAAATAATCAAAAAAGAAAAATTAAACAACAATGAAGTTTTGTATGTAGGTGATGAAATCAGAGATATACATGCAGCTAATCGTGCAGGAATAGATATAGCATCTGTAGTATGGGGATATAATACAATAGAAAGCTTGATGAAAAATAAACCTCAGTATTTAGTATATGAACCTGCTGAATTATTGAAGATATGTAAAAATGAATAAATATCAGTAAAACACGAACATTAAATTGCTTTAAATTAAATTGATTCGTGTTTTTTAATTTTTTAATAAGAAAATTTATAAATTTCTTATTATTTTCTTGCAATCATATGTTTGTTATGCTAAAATACAAACCATAATTATGAAAGTTGGAGGATATTTCATGAGAAATATGATTTATACTATTAAGCCTGAGAATCATGAAATAGATGATATAAAACGAATTTTAGAAGAGCATCCTGAAATACAGTTTGTATCATTTATGGGAATCGATATTGGCGGAAACGGAACTGATGAAAAAATACCTATAAAACTATTTATTAAGGATATGGAAGAAATGCTTTGTCATGGTATACAAACAGATGGCTCAAGTGTTGAACTTCAAGGAATTGCAGTTTTAAATGATGCAAGAGTGGATATATTGCCTGACAGAGATTGTACATGGTTTGTCGATTATAATTATGAATATTATAATGATGATAATGGACTGCCTGTCGGAACCTTAAAAATACCTTCCTTTATTG
>DAIUCB010000175.1:0-6526 GCA_036846385.1 Bacillota bacterium
CTGGCGCTGTCAAGCGATTAGATATCCTGTCTATAACCGCCTTCCTGCCTGCTACATATCCTCCGGATAATGCAATTCCTCCGCCGGGATTTTTTATCAGAGAACCCACTACTATATCGGCACCTGCATCTGAGGGCTCTGCTTCATTCACAAATTCACCGTAGCAGTTATCAACCATTATACATATATCGGGAAATACGGCCTTTATTTTTCTGATTGCCTCTTCTATTTCAGACAAGGCCAAAGCACTTCTAAAGCTGTAGCCTGTAGAACGTTGAATCATCAAAAGCTTTGTTTTTTCTGTTATTGCAGCTATTGATTTTTCATAGTCTATGGAACCATTTTTGAGAGGTATCTCCTTGTATATTATGCCGCATTCCTTTAAATTTAAAGGCTCATTTCCTTCCTCACCGAGCACCGTAAGCATAGTATCATAGGGCTTGCCGGAAATTGCAATTACTTCATCACCATATTTTAAAACAGAAGATAATGTTAAGTATAATGCATGAGTCCCCGAAGCTATAGAGGGTCTGACCAAAGCATCCTCTGTATGGAATACTGAGGCAAATATTTTTTCAACCTTCTCTCTTCCCACATCATCATAGCCATAGCCTGTATTCCAATAAAAATTAGTGTAATCCAGCTTATGCTCTTGCATTGCTCCTATTACCTTATATTGATTATATTCTCTTGTTTTTTCTATTTTATCGAAATATTTATTTTTAATATCAGATTCCAATTTAGTTACATAATCAAAAACAGTTTTGCTTACGCCAAACTGTTTACATAATATTTCTTCTGTGAACATGTTTCTCTTACTCCTCTACTGTTTCATTAGTGAAAAGACGTACTGTGTTAAATGGTAAAATTGAAGTTATAGCGTGCTTGTATACTAATTGCTGTCCCTTGTCAGTTTCAATAAAAACTACATAATTATCAAAGCCTATTACTGAGCCAATCAGCTTATAACCATTGTTTAAAAATATGGTTATAGTAATTTTTTCTTTTCTGACATTGTTCAAAAATGCATCCTGTAAATTAATCGTATTCATTGGTACCTCCCGGTTTTAGTTTTATTTATTTTTTGTTTCTAAAATATATTTATAAATATCGTTAACTGTACTGTCAATATCCTTTGTAGACGAAATGTCAAACCATTTAACGGTGTTATCTCTTAAAAACCATGTAAATTGGCGCTTAGCAAATCTTCTGGTATTTCTTTTTAATATATCTACAGCTTCCTCAAGGGTAGTATTACATTCTAAATAATCAATTATTTCCTTATAGCCTATTCCCTTCATTGATGTCAAATTTTTGCCGTAGCCTTTATTAACCAGCTTCCTTACCTCTGCTATAAGTCCGTCAGATATCATTTTGTCCACACGATTATTAATCCTTTCATAAAGAATTTTTCTGTCCATACTTAATCCTATCAGAATATAATCATATTTATTTCCTTTTTTTCGTATATCTGTACTCAAATCAGAAAATTTCTTGCCTGTAACAGCGTGTACCTCCAGAGCCCGTATAACTCTTTTTACATTATTTTTATGAATTTTGTCCGCTGCTGTTGGGTCAATCTCTTTTAGCTTATCATATAAAATATCTTCGCCATGCTCATGATACATATTTGTATAATAATCTCTGACTTCATTATCTGATTTAGTATTTCCAAAATCAAGGTCATATATTAAGGAATTAACATACAGTCCGCTTCCTCCTACTATAATAGGCATTTTATTTTCCGCAATAATGTTGTCTATTATTTTTTCAGATTCATACTTAAAATCTGAAACAGAGTAGCATTCATCGGGATTTATGATATCAATCATATGGTGAGGTATTCCCTGTTTTTCATTTTCTGTAATTTTAGCTGTACCTATATCCATTCCTTTATAAATCTGCATAGAATCAGCCGATATTATTTCTGCATTAAACAGCTTAGCAAGCTCAATCGAGACATAGGTTTTGCCGACCGCCGTTGGTCCAACCAATACAATTATTATATTATTCATTTATTAAATAATCCTTTGTTAATTTTGTATTCTTTCAAACATTCTTTCAATTTCATATTTAGTCAGTTTTATAATCACAGGTCTGCCATGAGGGCATGTATATGGATTATCTGTATTTCTTAAATCCTCCAGGAGTTTTTGTACCTCCGGTAAATGAAGCTTGTCGCCGGATTTTACTGATTTTACACATGCATTTTTAATTATTTTATCTATTTCAAGATTTAAATTAAATTTCTTTGAATCCTTTAAGGTGTCCAGAATAGTAAAAAATATATCCTTAATGTTTGAATTGCAAAAAACTACTGGAATACTGCTGATAATTATTGCATTATTACCGAAGCTGTCAACAGCAAGTCCTAAGGAATCAAAAATATCTTTATTTTCCGAGGCTATAAAAAAATCATTGTAGGATAAATTAATTACTTCCGGTGTCAGCATTTCCTGTCTTAATATTTCTTTTTCATTATATTGCTTCAAAAACCTTTCATAATTAATTCTTTCGTGTGCTGCATGCTGATCGATCATATACATTTCAGAGTGAGTCTTATTTTCGCATATTATATAGGTATCCATTACAATTCCGGCCACATACAGCTCCGGGATATTGTTGCTCTTTAACTTGCAAACTTCATCAGCTTCATCCTTAAAGAATGATTGCTGTTTATTATCGATAGCCAAAACAGTATTTTCACTATTTATTTTGTTAATATTATTATCGTCATTAATCAGAATTTTTTTATCAGATTTTGCCTCTAAAATGACAAATTCTTCAATTTTTTCTTCATTCTCACATTCAGCTATTGCAGAGTCAAATATATTGTTTGAATTATACTCTCTTTCTTTGACGGAATCCTCGCTTATAGTAATTTCCGTATAGAGAATTTTACTTTGTATAGTATCAGAGCTATTACTGTTTTCAAATATCGATTTTTCATATAAAGAGTTTTTTTCCTCTGCTGCATCAGGTATTATTGTTTCTTTTTTAATTTCTTTTATGATATTAAAGGATTTAAGTGTTTTATATATTGATTTTTTTACTTCCTCCAGCACCAGCTCCTCATTTTGAAATCGAACCTCTGTTTTTGCGGGATGTACATTAACATCAACTGCAGATGGCTCAATATCAAGCTTTAAAAAGCATGCAGGATATTTATTTTTCGGAAGCAAGGAGTAATATGCAGCTTCAATATAATAATTGATTCTTTTATGCTTTATAAATCTGTTATTTACAAATATCAGCTGATTTTTTCTGTTTCCTCTGTAGTAATTTAAATTGGTAATGAAGCCTGTTATTTTTATAATGCTGCTTTGGTAATTGACCTCTAATAATGAATTATACAAATCCCTGTCGTACAGGCTGGATATTGTATTTATAAAATTGCTTGTTTTTGGAGTCTTAAATATAATATTGTTGTTATTTACATATTTAAAGGAGATATTTTCTCTGCTTAAAGCCAAGTATACTACAATTTCATTAATATTGCTGCTTTCTGACATATCGCTTTTTAAAAACTTTTTTCTGGCAGGTACATTATAAAAAAGCTCTGTAACTGAAATTGTGGTACCGACGGGACATCCTATGTCTTCCCCGGCAACCACATTACCTCCTTCAATGATAAGCTTTATGCCATATTGCTCTTCAACGGTTCTGGTTATTACCTCAACATGAGAAACAGCAGCAATGCTTGCCAGAGCCTCACCTCTGAAGCCAAGGGTAAACAGAGCTTCCAAATCCTCCGAGGATGTTATTTTACTGGTACAATGCCTTTTAAATGCATCCTCGATTTCATCTCTGTTTATCCCCTTGCCGTTATCCGTAATCCTGATTAAGCTTTTGCCGCCATTTTTTATTTCGATAATAATTTCATCAGCACCGGCGTCTATGGAATTTTCCACAAGCTCCTTAACTATTGACTTTGGATTTTCTATTACCTCACCGGCAGCTATTTTGTTAATAGTGTCATTGTCCAGCAAATGAATTATTTTAGCCATTGCTCTACCTTCTTTATTAATTAGATATTTTTTGATTTTTCAATTATGTCATTTAATAAGGTCAATGCCATTACCGGAGTTACATTGTTTATATCAATATTTTTTATTATATTTTCAACAAAATCCTTATACCCCTTGCTTATATTGTCTTCAACGGGCTCCTGAAACATGGAAACTTGAAAATTGTCGTTGATTCTGTCCTTTTTCCGCTTTGCAAAGGGTTTATTTATATCACTTTCATCCAGCTGCTTCAAAATTTCCTTGGCCCTTGCGACTACCTCATCAGGCAGTCCTGCCAGATTTGCAACCTGAATGCCGTAGCTTCTGTCTATGCTGCCTTCGGCAATTTTACGCAGAAAAATAATTTTGTCATCAGTTTCTTTAATTAAAATTCTGTAATTTTTTACGCTTTTTAATTTACTTTCAAGCTCTGATAATTCATGATAATGAGTGGCAAAAAGAGTTTTGGCTTTAATTTTTTTAGTTATATATTCAACTACACTCCATGCTATACTCAAGCCATCATAGGTACTGGTGCCTCTTCCTATTTCGTCTAAGATTAAAAGACTGTTTTCTGTTGCATTATTTAATATATTTGATACCTCTGACATTTCTACCATAAAGGTGCTTTGCCCCTGTGACAAATCATCCGATGCTCCGACTCTTGTAAAGATTTTATCTAAAATACATATTTCCGCTGATTTCGCCGGTACGAAGCTGCCGATATGTGCAAGGAGTGCTATCAATGCTACCTGTCTCATATAGGTTGATTTTCCCGCCATGTTGGGACCTGTTATTATCGACATACGGTGCTCTTTGTTGTCAATATAGGTATCATTAGGTACAAAGGACTCATTTTTTATTAATCTTTCTATTACAGGATGTCTGCCGTCGATTATTTTAATATAACCCTTATGGTTAATAGACGGTCGCACATAATCATTTTTAACGGCAGCAACAGCCAATGAATTAATTGTATCTATAACGGCAATGCTGTGAGCTGTTTTTTGAATTCTCCTGAGCTGATCTTTAATATATTGCCTTACCTCGATAAACAAATCATATTCAAGCTTCATAATTTGTTCGTCGGCATTTAATATTTTGGCTTCCATTTCCTTAAGCTCCGGAGTTACATATCTTTCGCAGTTAGCAAGGGTTTGTTTTCTTATGTAATTTTCAGGCACATTTTTTATATAGGATTGAGTAACCTCTATATAATAGCCGAAAACTCTGGTATAACCTATTTTTAAGTTTTTAATACCTGTTTTTTCTCTTTCAGAATTTTGAAGTGATGAAATCCAGGTTTTGCCGTTGACAGTAATTTCCTTAATCTCATCAAGCTCCCTGCTGAAGCCTTGTTTGATTATACCTCCTTCTTTAACAGAGATAGGAGGCTCCTCTATTATTGCTTTATCAATAATATCATAGATATCCTGCAATGTATCGAGCTCTTTGTAAATATCGGAAAGCATATTTGAATTTAGCGATGACAATTCGGATTTTAAATCGGGCAAGCATGATATTGACTGCTTTAATGATATCAAATCTCTTCCGTTGCAATTGCCGAACACTATCCTTCCTATTAATCTTTCAATATCGTAAACACCCTTTAAGCATTCCTTAATATTATTTGAAGCTATTACATTGCTGTAGAGCTCTTCAACAGAATCATGTCTTAAATTAATTGCAGCTGAGCTTTTTAAAGGCTCTTCCAGCCATTTTTTCAGCTGTCTGCTGCCCATTGAGGTTTGTGTATAGTCAAGTATGTGGTAAAGTGTGCCTATGCCCTTTTTACCTCTTGTGGTTTCTAATAGCTCCAAATTTTTTCTGGTGCTTGAGTCGACCTGAAGGTATTCCCCCAGACTGTAAAAATGAAGCTTGTTAATATGCTCAAGGGAGGTTTTTTGCGTTTGATTTAAATAATTAATCAACATTCCCAATGACATAATTGCATTTATATTATCCGATATTCCTAAAGAATCAAGGGAAATTACGTTGAAATGCTTCAGTATTATCTGTTTATAGTCCGATAAAATATAAATATCATCAATGCAGGTTATTTTACTGTTAAGTCTTTCATTGTCAGTTAAGCTGTTTGATATAATTTCAGAGGGATTAATTTTATCTATTTCATCTGATAGCAAGCCATATTTGCTTTTACTGCTAATATCAAAATCCTCTAATGAAATATTTTCGGTGAGAAATAAATCACCTGTAGAAACATCAACATATGATAAACCAAAGCCTTTATCTAAATATATGCAGCATAAATAATTGTTGGTTTTATCATCAAGCATGTTTTGATCAATAATAGTTCCGGGAGTAATAACCCTGACTACATCTCTTTTAACTATTCCCTTTGCTGTTGAGGGATCCTCAACCTGTTCACAAATTGCAACCTTATAGTTGTTTTCAATTAATTTTGAGATATAATTATCTACAGCATGGTGAGGAACTCCGCACATAGGAGCTCTTTCCTCTTGCCCGCAATCTCGGCCTGTAAGGGCAATTTCTAAAAC
>DAIUCB010000176.1:0-6372 GCA_036846385.1 Bacillota bacterium
CGGGAGGAGCGGTAATGCCTTTAGATAAAATAACTCTTCTTAAGCCGATTAGAACATTAACCGCAAATATAGTTACGGAAATGAGCTATGCATCGGGGCTGCATACCGAATCTCTGATAGCGACAGGGGTAGTGTTGTTCATATTTATAATTATATTAAATATATCCCTGAGCTTACTTAAAGCTTATTCCGGAACTAAATAATTCGTTTAAATTAAACATAAAAGGATAATAACAAAATGGATAATATATTAGAAAAAAATAAAAATAATATTTCAAAAAGAAAGGTTTATTCAATTTTCTTAAAGAGTATCGTGTGGCTTTGTGGTATAATAACAGTAGGAATTTTAGTTTATATATTATTGTTTATATTAATCAGAGGAATACCGAATATCAATGTTGAATTTTTATTTGGGAGGTACAATTCAGAGAGCTTATCCGCATTTTCATCAATAACCGCAACACTTGTTATGATAATATTGTCTCTTTTGATATCCGTGCCTATAGGAGTTTTTTGCGCCATATATCTTGCCGAATATGCTAAAAGGGGCAGTAAGACAGTGAAAATCATCAGGCTTGCTGTTGATACCTTATCAGGTGTGCCGTCAATCATATACGGATTATTCGGAATGATATTTTTCGTGACCCTCCTTGGGTTAAAAACATCTATACTGGCTGGAGTATTTACCGTTGCCGTAATGATTTTACCGCTGATAATCAGTTCTTCTGAAGAAGCAATAAAGACAGTTCCCGATATATACAGAGAAGGAAGTCTGGGATTGGGCGCTACACGACTCAGGACAGTATTTAGAATCGTGCTTCCTACAGCAATGCCCGGGATATTGTCGGGAGTCATACTTGCAATAGGACGTATAGTAGGTGAAACAGCAGCATTAATATTTACCGGCGGTACTAATGTTTTAGAGCTGCCGTCACTTAATTTGTTTTCATCTCAAAGAACGCTTGCTATACATATGTATATGCTGGCAAGTGAAGGGCTGCCTCATTCAAAGGACATGGCATTTGCTACCGGAGCTATACTGATAATCATAGTATTTATTGTAAATTATGCTACTACACATCTCGCAAATAAATTAGGGAGGTTAAGCGATGAATAAAATCAAAATTGAAGCTGTCAATTTATATTACGGCGAATTTCAAGCCTTGAAAAATATAAATATGAATATTAACGACAAAGAAATAACCGCATTTATAGGTCCTTCCGGCTGCGGAAAATCGACACTTTTAAAATCCTTAAACAGAATGAACGATCTGATAGAGGGCTGCAAAATTACAGGTAAAATTCTGTTGGATAATGTCGATATATACAAGGATATGGATGCGGTAGTTCTGAGAAAGAGAGTCGGAATGGTATTTCAAAAGCCAAATCCTTTTCCGATGAGTATTTATGAAAATATAGCATATGGACCTAAAACACATGGCATCAGCAAAAAATCTCAGCTTGACGATATAGTGGAACAAAGCTTGAAATCTGCTGCAATGTGGGATGAGGTAAAGGACAGATTGAAGAAAAGCGCTCTTGGGCTGTCGGGAGGACAACAGCAAAGGCTATGTATCGCAAGAGCATTATCCGTAAATCCTGAGGTGCTTTTAATGGATGAGCCTACATCAGCATTGGATCCGATATCAACAATGAAAATAGAGGAGCTTGTACTTGAGATAAAAAAGAATTATACTATTGTTATAGTTACACATAATATGCAGCAGGCAACGAGAATATCTGATAAGACAGGATTTTTTCTTCATGGTGAGGTTATTGAATTTGATGAAACGGAAAGGCTTTTTTCAATGCCATCGAATAAAAAAACAGAGGATTATATAACAGGAAGATTCGGTTAATAGTAACATTATTAAATAATAGATTTGTTGAAATCGGAGGTAAAAAATGAGAAGCAGATTTGATAAGGAGCTTGAAAATCTAAATTTGGAGCTGATAAAAATGGGAAGCCTTATTGAAAATTCAATTGAGGCAAGTGCAAATGCTCTGATTAATAAGGATTTATCACTTGTTAAAAAGGTCAATGAATATGAGGTTGAAATAGATGAAATGGAAAAAACCATTGAAAGTCACTGCCTGAAGCTTTTGCTGCAGCAGCAGCCTGTAGCATCTGACCTGAGGCTTATAAGCACGGCATTAAAAATGATAACTGATATGGAAAGAATAGGAGATAATGCTGAGGATATAGCAGAAATTGCAAAATATCTGGTAGACCAGAAATTTATAAAGGATATAGTTCACATTCCACAGATGGCAGAAGCCACTATAATCATGGTAAGAAAGAGCATAGATGCCTTTGTTAACAAGGATAAGGAGCTTGCCCTGGAGGTTTGTGCTTCAGATGATATTGTCGATGATTTGTTTGATGTAATTAAAACTGAGCTGATAGAAATGATATATAAGGATAAAGAAAACGGAGAGCAGGCTATAGATTTGCTGATGATTGCAAAATATTTTGAAAGAATAGGGGATCATGCGCAAAATATAGCTGAATGGGTAATATTTTCAATAACAGGAGAGCACAAATATTAATTTCGGAGATAAAAAATGAAGCTTATTTATTGTGTTGAGGATGATTTAGGAATAAGAGAATTGATTACATGTGCATTAAATACCGCAGATTTTGAGGTACAAGGCTTTGAGGAGTTTCAAGGCTTTCTTGTCTCATTGAAAAAAAGAATCCCGGATTTAATACTTTTGGATATAATGCTTCCTAAAACAGATGGCTTATCAATTCTTAAATTTCTTAAGCAGGATACAGCATATAGAGATATTCCGATTATAATGCTGACTGCTAAATCAATGGAATTAGACAAGGTTAAGGGTCTGGAAAGTGGGGCCGATGACTATATTACAAAGCCCTTTGGCGTTTTAGAGCTTCTGGCAAGGATAAAGGCTGTCTTAAGACGTGCCGTAAATAAAACAGATGAGCCGGGAATTATAGAATTTAACGGACTGGTGCTTGACTATAGCAGAAGAACTATAAATTATAACAATAAGGCCGCAGATTTAACATATAAGGAATTTGAATTGTTGAATTATTTAATGCATAACAAAGGTATAGTACTTTCAAGAGACAAGATTCTTCAAAAGGTTTGGGGCTACGATTATGAGGGAGAAACCAGGACTGTTGATATGCACATAAAGTCAATAAGGCAAAAGCTGGATGCGTTAGGCTGCCCTAGCTATATTAAAACAGTAAGAAGTGCAGGGTATAAGCTGGATGAGCAGCAGGTAGATATATGAAAAAAAGAATATTTTATATAACAATTATTCTAGCGGTTATTACCACATTGGTTACCGGTATTTTATCCTCTGTGGTTTATTATGACTTTTATGTCAATGAAGCAAAGGGACAGCTGAAAACAATAGTAGAGCTTTCTGCTGATGAAAATTGGAATGATTATACCAATATAAATAAATCCGTGAATTCTATTCTTAAGTCGGTTAATTATCCGGTGAGAATTACATTGATAGATATCAGCGGAAATGTTATATATGATAACTTTGCAAATTATGAAACAATAGAAAATCATAAGAACAGACCGGAAATAAAGTCAGCCTTTGATAAAGGCTTCGGTGAGGATACAAGACTTTCCAAAACATTAAAGAACCATACATTTTACTATGCAATTAAGCTTGAAAATGATACAGTACTCAGATTATCCAGAGAATTAAACAGTGTGAGAGATATGTTCATAAATATTGTACCTGTTATGATAATAATATTTTTCTTTATGGTATTTATTTCATTCATTATTTCATCAAGCATTTCTAAAAAAATAATGAAGCCGATAAAAGCTATGACAAAATCAATCGATGATTTAATAGAGGGAGATGACATGAGCCCTCAAATTGATTTTTACGAAGAGCTGATGCCGCTGGCAAATAAAATAAAGGAACAAAAAATCAAAATAAATGAATATATTAATGAAATAAAGCACGAAAGAGACACTATCGGAATAATAACAGAAAATATGAAGGAAGGCTTCATACTTTTAAATAAGGATAAAAACATACTTTCTATAAATTCAAGCGGAAAACGTATGATAGGCAATGAACGATTTATTCTGAATGAGAATAAAAATATACTCGAGCTTGTGAGAAATCCGCAAATAATTAATAATATTGAACTTTCGATAAAAGAAAACAAGCATATTGTAAATGATTTAAAAACAAACAGATATCACTATAGATTTTACTACAGTCCGGTATCGGAAAATTTAACCTCCGTAGATGGGCTTATGATATTGATAGAGGACATAACAATTGAAAAAAATGCAGAGATTATGAGACATGAATTTTCAGCAAATGTATCCCACGAGCTGAAGACTCCATTAACTACAATTATAGGCTTTGCTGAAATGATAAAGGAGGGTTTGATAACTGACGAAGAGAGTATAAAAAAATATTCCGGTATGATTAATAAAGAAGGTATCAGACTGATAAGCTTAATAGAGGATATAATCAGACTGTCAAAAATAGAAGAGGGAATAGATATTTATGATAACGCTGCAGTTAATTTAAAGGATATTGCAAATGAAGTATGCTGTCTTTTAAAGCAAAAAGCAGAGGAAAGAAATATCAAAATATTGTTACAGGCTGAAAATGTAAGTATAAAGGCAAACAGGAATTATATTTATGAGCTGTTATATAATCTTATTGATAATGGTATAAAATATAATGTTGAAAATGGAAGCGTTGAGGTCAAAATACATAAAAGAGACAATCAAATAAGGCTTGAGGTCAGCGACAGAGGCTTAGGAATACCTGAGGAGTATCAGGACAGGATTTTTGAACGCTTTTACAGAGTAGACAAAAGCAGATCAAAGGAAACCGGAGGAACCGGACTTGGATTATCTATAGTAAAGCATATTGTTGAATTGTATAACGGTAAAATAACTTTAAACAGCAAGGAAAAAATAGGAACGCAGATAATAATAGAATTTCCGATAAAATTAATTTAACTAAGAAACGGCTCGGACCGTTTTTTTTTTGTAAAGAAATCAGCGGTGAATAACTGTATGAGCTTAATTCATTTAATTCTTATTAAAAAATTTATGATGAATTGATATTGCAATGCAGCTAAAGAAGCTATTGAAAAGCCGATTAAAATAAATTATAATAAAATAAATCGTTTGTTATAATAAATCTCAGTATTATATTAATTATCTGTGATAGGGGTGCAAAAATGATTGAAATTAAAGAAAGAGCAGCTGAAATCAAAGCTGAATTGGCAAAAATCAGACGTGATTTTCACAGAAACCCTGAATTAGGGGAATGTGAATTCAGAACTATGGATAAAATATGCGAATATTTGAATAAATGGGGAATAGAATACATATCAGGTGTAGCAAATACCGGTGTTGTCGCAATAATAAGAGGAAAAGGAAAGGGAAAGACAGTAGGAGTCAGAGCCGATATGGATGCGCTGCCCATTGCAGAGGAAAATGAGGTTAGCTATAAATCTGCGGTTAACGGTGTAATGCATGCCTGCGGTCATGATGCACATGTCACTATAGCATTGGGAGCAGCCAAAATATTGAAGGAAATAGAAGACAATATTAACGGAAATGTTAAATTTATATTTCAGCCTGCAGAAGAAACAGTAGGCGGAGCAGATAGAATGATAAAGGAAGGCTGCCTTAAAAATCCTGATGTAGATTATATAATAGGGCTTCATGTAGATCCAAACCTAAATACAGGACAGATCGGAGTAAAATACGGTAAAATGATGGCCTCCTCAGATGAGCTGACCATAAGAATCAAAGGGAAATCAACCCACGGTGCTCATCCTGACGAAGGAATTGATCCAATATTTATAGCTTCAAATTTGGTAGTATCCCTTCAATCTCTAGTAAGCAGAAATTTATCTCCCGTTAATTCAGCAATTTTGACAATAGGAACCATTCACGGAGGAACAAAGGGAAATATAATACCCGATGAGGTAATAATGACAGGAATCCTCAGAACTCTGGACGATAATACCAGAGCCTATATGAAGAAAAGAATCAAGGAAACAGTTGAAGGAATAGCAGCATCCTTTGGCGGCGAGGGGACACTCGGTATCAGAGAAAGCTACGGATCACTGATAAATGATGATAATATAGTTAATTTAGTAAGAAACACAGCTGAAAATATTTTAGGTAGTGATAATGTAATAGTTAAAGAGCATCCATCTATGGGAACGGAGGATTTTTCATATTTTTCAAAAATGGTAAAAGCTTGTTTTTATAATTTAGGCTGCAGGAATGAAGAAAAAAATAAAATTTATCCCATTCATTCAAGCAAATTTGATATTGATGAGGATTGTTTGCCGATAGGTGTTATGTTACAGGCAGCAAGCGTAATAGA
>DAIUCB010000177.1:0-6325 GCA_036846385.1 Bacillota bacterium
AAGCTGATTTACATTAACTATGGCACCTTCCTTGAGGTAGCCCGTATATTGTTGCTTTATCGTATCTATTTGTTCAGAATAATTATTGAACATTTGGCATATTAACGATGCTGATGTTCTAACTACACCTTCAATTACCGGGTCTGTCGGACTTGAGGTAAGTGACTGCAGCTTTTTTATAAAATCAGAAAATTGAGCATCAAGACCATCCTTATTTATTTCATCAAAAACAGATTCCAAATCACTTAATGCATCAAGCTGGACATTTTCAGCTCCTGACTTTGAAGCAGCCATCCTATAACGCAAATCAAGGAATGAATCTCTGTATTGACTTATGCCAGTAGTCGCAACACCTTGACCCACTACAGGGCCATTAACTCCATATTTTAAGTTATTGGTACTGAATGAAACAGAGCTAATATCTAACCTCTGTCTTGTATAACCCTCTGTATTAACATTTGATATATTTTGTCCGACAATATCAAGTAAATTCTGATTAACTTTCAATGCACTGCCGGCTGCTTTAAATCCTAAAAAAGTTGATCTTAGCATATTTTTTCTCCAATTATATTTTTTTAGAAACTATAAGGCTTTTTAAATTATCCTTTGGGCTGTTAATATTTGAATATGTATTTTTCTTTTCTCCCAATTCACTCATAGCTTTATCTATTTTATGCAATCTAACTTCTATAAGAGTTTTGCATTCTTTGTTGATTTTTTTGAAGTCATTTATTAATTTAAGTAATTTGTCGTATATAAGCTTTAATTTAGAGCTATACTCTTCTTTAGCAAGGTCAATTATTTGCTTCAGGGTTTTATCTTTCATATCCATACTGTTTAAAAATTTATCCAGTCTTTGCTCAAGACCTTTCATTTTTAAATAAAAAACCTGTTCCTTTGATATTATTTCATCCAGTGTTTTAATATCATCAGTGATTATTGAATTATATTTATCGTATTCTATTTTTATAAAGCTATCATATATCTCTGTAAATTCATTCAGTATTATATATAAGTCATTTATTTGCTCCATATTGATTCCCCCGTCTTATTTGTCTAAAAGTCTCTTTACTATTTCGTCAACATCCGGATTATATGTTTTGTTTTTTATACTTTCTTTTATTCGTTCGAGCTTTTCACTGTCTGTTTCTTTATTTACTTGTAATGCAATATCCTTTTTTAAATTTTCAAGCTTTAGATTGTTTTTATCTGATTCTGTTTTATTTTTAGTAATTTCTATGACGTCATAATTTTTGTTTTTAACTGTCTCATCATGCTTAATCGGCTTTATGCTTCCGTTATAGTTTATAAAATTATTAATATTATGTATTCTCATACAACATTCACCTCTATCCTAATCCCTTTTATTGCTATTAATCAATATATATATCGGCACTTCTTTATTTAAGTTTAATCTAAAATATCATTCATTTCTGTCATATTCATTATTTTTTCATCATCCAGTATTAAAAGTATTTCATTGGTCTTATTACTTTTTGCTACTCCCTTTACAAACTTATCTCTGCACATCTTCTTAATTTCTTCTGTTTCTTCAAAGGGTGTAATATTTTCTACTGACAATACCTCATCTGCTACAATTCCGATTAATACATTTTCATGCTCCAGTACTACTACCATTTCCTTGTAATGAAGCTTAAATATCTCTTTTATCTCATCAAGCAGTTCAAGTAAATAAGGCATATTTTTTTGTTTAGTTTCTTCTAAAACAAGCTTTAGACATTTTTCCCGTTCACAGTCATCACAATTTTTAGAACAATTATTTGCATCCTCTGCTGCTTTGTGTATATTTTTATGTGGTTCATCTATTTTTTTGAGATGGAAGTTTACAGCTTCAATGTCCGAGTTAAAGCTGTCATACCATTTTCCGAATTCACATTCATGAGGGTCAGTATTCAATTTAAATTTTTCATTATTGTTTATTGAATATTCAAATTCTTCTACCCAACGTATATGATCCTTTTTCCTGTCATCTATCATTGTTATAAATTCATTATATTCCTTTTTTAATGATTTCATGTTAAACAAAGCTCTTAAATCAATCAGAGGAATAACACTGCCTCTCAAATGTATCAGTCCTAACATATATTCCGGTACATTTGGAACCTTAGTTATGTTTTCCGGCATCATAACTATCGATGTAACCGTCTTACTGTTGACAGTATAAAGTTTACCGTTAATTTTAAACACTAACCATGGAAATTCAATTTCTTCGTGTTTTATCATATCATCATTATTCATGTTTTTCTCCTTTAATTTATAGCTTATTTTGCCATAATATAGCTATATACAATTCGATTCTCCCTCAGAATTGTCTTCTGTATAAGTTACATCCAACTCATCCTCTTCATTTTCATTTTCATTTTCATATTCATATTCGTTTGTTAATTTAAATTTATCTACAAGACTCTTTAGTAAATGGGCCTGACCGCTAAGCTCTTCACTTGCGGCTGCACTTTCTTCTGCGGTAGCGGAATTGGTCTGCACTACTGCCGACACCTGCTCAACTCCTTGAGTTATTTGCATAATCGATACTGCCTGTTCATTGGAGGATTCGGTTATTTTGTTTATCAGTTCGGCAGAATAGTTCATTTCTTCAACAATAGATAAAATCGATTGGGATGTAGCTTCAGCTATTTTAATTCCTTTTTCAACAGTCTTAATTGAATTGCCTATTAACTCTGTTGTATTTTTTGCAGCTTCCGCACTTTTTGAAGCCAGATTTCTTACCTCATCAGCCACAACCGCAAAGCCTTTACCTGCCGATCCTGCCCTGGCAGCCTCAATAGCAGCATTTAATGCAAGTATATTTGTCTGGAAGGCTATATCATTAATTGTTTTTATTATTTTTGAAATTTCATTTGATGATTGCTTTATTTCAGACATTGCCACAGTCATATTTGACATATGTTCGCTTCCTGCTTCCACCTCTTTTGCGGCCTTTGCAGTTCTTTTATTTACATCATTAGAATTTTCCGCATTTAACTTCACCTGTTTATATATTTCATCTATAGTGGAGGAAAGTTCTTCTATAGAGCCGGCTTGCTCTGTAGCTCCCTGAGACAGTACCTGTGCTCCGCTTGAAACCTGATCTGCACTGCTTGCAACCTGTATGGAAGCTTCATTTATTTGAGATAAGGCAGTATTAAGGGATAACTGTATCTGTTCAACGGCTTCTTTTATAGGGGCAAATCCTCCTACATAATCTATATCAATCTTAGCAGTCATATCACCTGTTGACATCTGCTTTAATACACTGAGTATATTACCTATATAATGCTTTAATGTATTTACCGTTTTAGTCATTTCCTCGGCGGCAACTCCAAGCTCATCCTTTGACTTATACTTAATTTCATAATCAAAATCACCTTTGCTCATCGCTTTTGCAGCTTCGGATATCTCTGCAGCAGGTGTAACCACGCTTTTAGTAACATAAATAGCCAATATAGAGGAAGCTGCCACACATATTACAAGAATTATTACTGAAATTACAAAAGAAAATACTTTTGCTTTATTGGCATGTTCAACAAAGCCCTCAGCCTTTTGACTTGCTTCATTGCTTATTTTTATCAAATAATCATGGAATAGCAAAGCATTAGGCTCCAACTCTTCTTCAACTATTTGCATAGCTTGAGTATTTTTATTTTTATCCAATAATGATTTTAGGTCATTACATGTAGCTTCAATAGAAACAAAAATATTTTCAGCTTTTGCAACATTGTCTTGATTTACTGCCTTTTTTTCTTTTAATTCTGCAATTGAAGCCTTAGCCGATTCGATATTTTCCGTTAGATCATTCAAATTTTCCCTGACTAAAGCTCTGTTTGGAGTAGTGGTTGATTTAAAAATTGCTTTTTCTGCCGTATTAAAATTTGCATTAACTTTCCACACTAAGGTTTCGACCTCATAGCATTCTTTATTAAATCGATTCATATTTGCTGATATTGTATTTATATTTAAAATAGAAATTACAATAGAAAAAAAGAGCAATAATATTATTATGCTAAAACAAGTTGTCAGTCTGGTGCCTATTTTTAAATTTTTCATTTTTTACTCCTTATTTTAGATAGCATTATAAATTCAAAAAACTTTCAAACTATTAAATAATTATATATTAAGCATTAACGATTAATTCAACTTCTTTTTCAGTTAATAATTTTTGAGTATTTAGCAATAATATTACCTTGCTGTTAATTTTTCCTACACCGACTATATATGTATTCACATAATCCATACTAATCTTAGGAGGTTCAGATATGTTGCTTTCATCAATGCTTATTACCTCATTAACCGCATCAACTATAAATCCAATATTTATGCTGCTTATATTTGTTATAATAATACAGGTTCTGCCGTTATATTCTATTTCTTCCTTGTGAAGTCTAAGTCTCATATCTATAATAGGGACAATCATACCCCTAAGATTGATAATTCCTTTGGCATACTTCGGAAATTCAGGCACAGGTGTAATATCCTGAACCTCTACTATTTGAACTACATCTGCGATAGGGATTCCAAAAATCTGATTATCTGTAAAAAAGGTAAGATATTTATCCTTTAGTGTATCCTCATCAATATTTTCATCTATATTATATAAATCATCAAATCTACCTTCCATTACTTCACCTTATTTAATGAAAATATATTATTTCCACTATTTATCCTTTCTCGTTTATTTTCAATATATTTTTGTGCAATTATTTTTTAGTGCATTTTTTTTAAATATTCTCTCAACACTATACTAATTAATTATCGGCTTTTTTTCGTAAATCTTTAGTCAATATTAAATAATATTAAAAAAATAAGAAAAATTTAATAATTAATTTTTCTTTATTTTCTTATTTTACTTTTATTTGATTTATATTATATTTTAATGTCTTGGATTTTTTCGTACTGAAAGTACGGCCTTCAGAACAGCTGTCGTTACTTCTAAGCCCAGCTTGTCAAATTCCTTTATTTTTTCATCTATTTCTTCAAGGGTTGCTACAATATACATTGGTTTTAAACTATTTAATGATAACGCAATTATATCCTCTCTGCAACGATCACATTTACAGCAATTCATTTTATTAAGTGTTATATCAAGCCTCTCTAAAACAAGGGTCTCCATAATATTAAACAACTTATAACCGCTTGTATTATTATTATAAGGTTCTTTTTTTTCTTCTTTTACAAAAGCTTCATCATTTTCATCTTTTTTAGCAGTTATTGGCTTTTCATTGATATATATAGTATTGGCATTTATTGAAATAGTCTTTTCCTCATAGACTGCAGCTTCATTGTTAGAATTCTTAACCGCAGCTTCATTATTATGCTCAGCATTTTTTCTAACGCTCGTGGGCATTATCTTTTTATACATCAATTCTTTATCAAAGGATTTTTTTATCTTAGCCATTACCTATATTCCTCTCTCAAGAAGTTCATTTACAAATTCCAAATAATCTAAAGCAGTTCCGTTTTTAGGTGAATAATCATGAATATTTTGTTGGTTAGTTTGGGCCTCCGTTAAAGCCACACTTGCTCTTATTGTAGCATTAAACAAGCTTGTATTCAATTCATCTGCTATCAACTCAGCTGTTCCTTTTATTTCTCTGCCAAGTACCGTCCTTTTATTAAATTTAGTTAATATAATTCCCTCAATTTTTAAGCTTGAATTGCAATATGCTCTGACTCTGTTAATTGTTTCTGACAATTGGGCAATCCCCTGAAGACTGAAAATATCAGCAACCATCGGTATAATAATATAATCCGATGCTGTAAAAGCATTAACAGTTAATATACTAAGGGCAGGAGGGGTATCTATAAATATATAGTCATAATTATCTTTAATTGAGCTTAATGCTTCTTTAAGCAAATACTCCCTTCCGGTTTGCGTAAATTCCAATTCTATACCGCTTAAAAGAATATTAGAGGCAATTACATCAAAGGATGAAGTGTTTTGTATTGCGGCTGAAGCTTTTGCATCGCCTTTTAAAACCTCATAAACAGTTGTACAGTCATCTGTTTCAGCACCTGCGCTAAAACTTAAATTTGATTGAGGATCCAAATCTACACACAAAACTCTATAGCCCTTTAGCTTAAATCCGGAAGCAACTGCACCTGTTGTAGTAGTTTTTCCGACTCCGCCCTTTTGATTCGATATTGAAATTACTTTAGCCATTAGTGAACTCCTTATATATTTGTTCATAAAAATTTTTTTATCCTATATATAAATTGTAACAAAAATTTTAAAATTTAACAATACTATTCTAAATTAACTCAACTTTCCCAACCTAAAAATAGGCGAGCACCTTGAAAAATGAATATA
>DAIUCB010000178.1:0-6282 GCA_036846385.1 Bacillota bacterium
AAAATAGCAGTGATATTAAGCTAATCGGAGATTTTCTGGGTTTATCCTACGTAGAAAACAGAGGAGCTGCCTTTGGCATATTGCAAAATCAAATATGGTTTTTTGTTGTAATAACAGTTGTAATGCTTGCCATTTTAGGGTATGTTCTTTTTAAGAATAAAAATCTTACGAATTTATCAAAGCTGTCATTGATATTAATTGCAGGTGGTGCTATAGGAAATTTCATTGACAGAGTAAAGCTTCGATTTGTAGTAGATTTTATACATGTCAGATTCGGACGTTTTTATGACTTTCCTGTTTTCAATGTAGCTGATAGTCTGGTAGTATGCGGAACAATATTATTGATAATACTTATATTTGCAAACAAGTTTGAAAAGAGTGAAAATATCAATGGATAATATAAAGCTAATATCGGATGCTGAAGGAGAAAGAGCAGACATATATATTGCAAAATGTATGAAGGATATGTCAAGAAGTGCCGTACAAAAGCTTATAGAGGATGGCAATGTAAGGATTGGCAATAAACAAATAAAATCAAATTATAAGCTTAAATTAAATGAAGAAATAGAAATTTTGATTCCGGAATCAAAAGAATTGGATATAGAATCAGAGGACATAGATATTGCTATAATTTATGAGGATGATGATATAGCAGTTATTAACAAGCCTCAAGGCTTGGTGGTGCACCCTGCTCCCGGTCATTATACAGGGACACTGGTGAACGGACTGATGTATCACTTAAAAAATTTATCTTCAATAAACGGAATAATGAGACCGGGAATTGTTCACAGATTGGATAAAAATACATCAGGCTTAATGATTGTGGCTAAAAATGACAATGCACATAATTTTTTATCAGAATGCCTAAAAAAACACTCAATTCATAGAATCTATTATGCAGTCGCAGAAGGAAATATCAAACAGGATTCAGGAACAATAAACGCACCCTTGGGTAGATGTGAAAAGGATAGAAAAAAAAGAGCTGTGACAGCTAAAAACAGCAAGGAGGCAATAACTAATTTCTGGGTGCTGGAGCGATACGGAAATTATACCCTCATTAAATTAAAGCTTGAAACAGGCAGAACTCATCAAATAAGAGTTCATATGAAATATATAGGTCATCCTGTAGTCGGTGACGATGTGTACGGCAGGCCGACAAATAAATTCGGACTTTCAGGACAGCTTCTGCATTCTAAAACTCTTGGCTTCATACATCCTTCGACAAAGGAATATATGGAATTTGATTCAGAGCTGCCGGAATATTTTAAAAAAGTGCTTGATATAATATCGGTAAAATAAAGCAACATGTTAAGCTGTAAAATAAAAGTATCGCAGGAAAGGATGAAAAATATGAATACAAAAGCTCTGATAATGGACGAAAAAGCAATAGAAAGAGCAATAGTCAGAATAGCCCACGAAATAATCGAAAAAAACAAGGGTATAGATAATATAGTTCTTATCGGAATTAAAACAAGAGGTTGGCCGCTATCACTAAGGCTTGCCAAAAGAATCGAGGAAATAGAAGGCTCTGTTATACCTGTTTTTCCGTTGGATATAACCTATTACAGAGATGATTACGATAATAAGGATGTTAATGCTCCTGTATCGGTACAAAAGGTTGATTACGACATAAAGGATAAATCGGTTATATTAGTAGATGATGTGTTGTATACAGGCAGAACAGTACGGGCAGCATTAGATGCAATAGTAGAGCAGGGCAGACCGAAAAATGTTGAACTTGCGGTGTTAATTGACAGAGGTCACAGAGAGCTTCCGATTAGGGCAGATTTTATAGGAAAAAATGTACCGACCTCAAGAAATGAAAGAATCAGTGTGATGCTGGATGAAATTGACGGAATCAACAAGGTTGTTATAAAGGAGTAAAGCACCGGGGTTGCCTCGGTGCTTTAATTCATTCTAAGATATATTGGTTATGGAAACAGTGAAAATTTATAATTTTTGATAGGAGAAATAATATGTATTATGTTGGTATAGATATTGGATCAACTGCTGCAAAGGCAATTGTTTTGTCAGAAAATAAAAAGGAGATAATCCACAGTCTGCTGATGCCTACCGGGTGGAACAGCAAGGAAACCTCCTCGAAAATATTGAATTGGCTTGAGGAACGGGGTATAAATTTAACAAACTCTAAAATCACAGCTACAGGCTACGGGAGAGTTTCTGTTCCATATGCGGATAAGGTTATTACAGAGATTACATGCCACGGCAAGGGTGCATTGTATTTAAATGAGGATGATTGTACAATAATCGACATCGGCGGACAGGATACGAAAATAATTACTCTTCAAGGCGGTGTGGTTTCAAACTTTATTATGAATGATAAATGTTCGGCAGGAACAGGGCGTTTTTTAGAGATAATGGCAAATACCTTAGGAGTAAGCTTAACTGAAATATTTGATTTGGCACGTAACGGCAAGGAAACAGTAATCAGCTCTATGTGCACTGTATTCGCAGAATCGGAGGTTATCAGCCTCATAGGAAGCGGCAGCGCAAAAGAAGATATTGCCTGCGGAATTGTAAATTCTGTTGTCAATAAGGTATATTCTTTGTGCGGCAAACACAATACTGAAAGCAAAAGCTATTTTTTGACCGGAGGTTTTTGTGACAGTGAATATATGAGGCAGCAGCTTAGTGAAAAGCTGCAAAGACCGGTAGTATCAAATCCTATGGCTCGGTATGCAGGTGCCATCGGAGCTGCTCTTCTGGCGAAATAAGAGAGGACGTATATGATAAATTTCGTAGAACAATTGGAGGAATTCAGAGATGCAAGGCGTAACGCCTTTGTAGCAGCATTAAGCCTTCATGCTTCAGGAAAAATTATAGCGGGTATTTTTGGTTTGGCTGTTCCAAGAGAAATTTTGTGGGCATCAGATATCGTGCCGGTTAATATCTACAGTATAGACGGATCAAATATTGATGCAGCAAGAGAACTGGCAGAAGAATGCAACTGTGCAATTATCAAGGGAAGCTATGGCTATGCAATTACGAACAAATGCCCTTTAACATATTTTTCGGACATTATTATAGGAAATAATATGTGCTCAAGTAAGGCTTCGATGATTAATAAATTAGGAAATTTTAAAAAGCTTTATATTTTACCGATGGGAAATGATACTTCGGTGATGTCATCAGAGTACCGAAGCTTCGCAGGATATTTAGAGAGTGAATACAACCTAAAAATTGATGATGATAATCTCTCAGAAGCTATAAAAAAATTAAATAAAATAAGTAATAAAATACATGAGCTTTTAAATTTGGGTATTTCAAGATCAGATATTTTAAGCTGTTATGATTTGCACAATATTATTTACGGCAGTCAGTTTTTATTTGATTTAGAGGAAAGGTATCAGAAGCTTGATGCAATTACGGAATATATAAAAAGTGCTGCATATATACCAAATAATAAAATGGTAAAAAGAATATTGATAACAGGAGCACCTAAAGCCGGTTTGGCAGAGAAGATTTTAAAACCATTAGCCGATTTTAAAGATATAGCGTTTATTTTTTCCGAATACTGCTGTGAAGGAGAGATATATAAAATTGCCGATGAAAATAAATCGCCCTATGAAGCTCTTGCAGAAAAATATACAAACATAGATATACAGAATAATCTTTTAAAAATGGCTGATTATTATAAAGCAGATGCGATTATTGACATCAGTCTGAAGGGCTGTAGTGTGATGACTGACTTCTATAAGCATTTGGGCTTGCCGTATTTGTCAATAATTACAGATTACTTCGATGATGATAACGAAGATGTGATGCATGATATAAGCTCATTTATAAAATTTAACCTATTTAGCAATGTAAAATAACTTTTCTATGAAAATAATTTATAGATTATACTACAGTATTAAATATAAAATATTTTTATATATAATTTTTCTTCTATAACATAAGGTTTCTTGATAATAGTTATGTTACATTTTATAATTACTTAAATACATTATAATAACTATTTTAATGTTGATAATTTTATTGGAGGAATCAAAATGTCAGATTATCAAGAAATGTGGAAAAGCTTAGGTATGAATCTGGAATTACATGACCAGTTGTGTGAAGTATTGCCTGCAGTATTTGGAGATGTTTATTTAACTCAGGATAACCGTCCTGAAGCAATGGATTATTACAATTTTGTTGTGTCAGAAATTCACGGTGTACGTCCGGCTGAATTAATCGAACACCAGAAAAAAGGGGGCAAGGTATTTGGTACCTTCTGTGTTTATGTACCTGATGAGATTGTTTTTGCAGCAAATGCTATTGCTACAGGTTTATGCGGCGGGTCACAATTTTGGGTGCCCGGCGGTGAAAAGGTATTGCCTACAAGTACTTGCCCTTTGATTAAGGCTTCTGTAGGTGCACGTCTTGACAAAACTTGCCCGTTTTTCAGAATAGCTGATATGTATGTTGGCGAAACCACTTGTGACGGAAAGAAAAAAGCTTGGGAGATACTTGCAGAGGATGTACCTGTTCATGTAATGGATATTCCTCAGATGAAAAGACCGAAGGATATCAAGGCATGGGGAGAGGAAATAAAAGAATTCCTGGCAGAGGTTGAGAAATTTACCGGAAACAAGGTTACACCTGAAAAGCTGGCAGCTGCAATTAAGCTGATTAATGACAAAAGGCGAGCTTTGGCCAGACTATATGAATTTAGGAAAATGAAAACCTGCCTATAAGCGGTAAGGATGTTTTGATTATATCACAAATTGCTTTTTATGACGATCCTGCAAGATTTACTGCGATGACCAACAAGCTGTGTGATGAGCTTGATAAGAGAGTTGAAAATAAGGTAAGTGTTTTTGATAACGGTACAAAACGTATTATGCTGACAGGAACTCCTTTGGCAATTCCTAATTGGAAGCTTCATCATATAGTTGAAACGAGCGGAGGTGCTGTTGTAGTTGAAGAAATGTGTACAGGCACGCGCTATTTTGAAAATTTAGTAGATGAAACTAAAACCGCCTTAGATGATCAAATCAGCGCTTTAGCAGATAGATATATGAGTATTAACTGTGCATGCTTCACTCCAAATACGGGCAGAATAGATGATATACTCAGATTGGCAAGAGAATACAAGGTTGACGGAATTATTGATGTAAATTTGAAATTTTGCAGTCTGTATGATATTGAGGGCTATAAAGTTGAAAAGGCTATTAAGGAATCAGGTATTCCTATATTGGGTATTGAAACTGATTACACCGATCAGGATGCTGAACAGCTTAGAACAAGAGTAGGAGCCTTTATGGAAATGCTTGATAATAAATAACTGATTAGATTAATGAAAAGAGGTTCGAGTCAATGGATATGACAGAATACTATATAATATTTCCCGATGTAGATAACGGAGTTAAGCTTAATGAGCTTCTCAAATCATTGAAAATTTCTGCCACTATAGCACCTACACCCAGGGAAGCCAGCAAATGCTGCGGCATATCACTTTTAATAAAAAATAAGGACGACCTTCCGGCAATAAGGGAATGTATAGAAAAAAACCGAATAGAGATTATAGATATTTACGAATTGACTTCCAAAAAGAACCCTAAAAGAGATAAATTCTGTTAAAAAAGCGGTCGGCTTGAGCCGACCGCTTTTATTAAGCTACTTTATCGTCGTAATTTACAATAGCAATTTCAGTTAAAACATTTCTATATATATCTGTTATTTTTTCAATTCTTTTCATTACATCATTGTCGTAAAATATTTCTCCGCATTGATTACATAATAAAGAAGGAACATTTTTAATAATTATTATACTTCCATCTAAATCCAAAATGTAATTAGTATTCTTATTTACCGTATCACCTTTACACATAAAACATTTCATACTATTGCTCCTTTCTTTTTTTAAAATCCGGTTCCCATTTATCTAAACTTGGAAAATATGCAGTTATTACCCATAACTTATTATCTCCAATTCCACAAATAACATGTAAATATTGATTTTTTATTGTTAAACCTAATATCAAATAACTGCAATAAGGGTAATCATATGGGTATTTTTCAATTATTTCGCCACTTAAAATACAATTTTCAATGTCATTAGTTTTTATACCCCGTTGGAGACATCTTGTAGCAACATGTTGACTCCATATTATAGAGTTTTCATCGCATAGTTTCTTTATATTTATTAATACTTCTTCATCCAAGATATCACCCTTCCTACATCAGAAATAATACCAAACAAATATATATTTATTATGATATATTATATTATATCATATATTTAAGGATTATTAAATATTTTTTATTCATTTTTTA
>DAIUCB010000179.1:0-6214 GCA_036846385.1 Bacillota bacterium
TCTGTTGCATAAGTAAATCTATCCACGACCGGAAAAACATATCTGTATCCCGTAATTCTTCTCTCCCAACTGAGAAAATATCTTCAATATGAATATCCATAAAATAAGGATATTCAAAGTATGAATACAAAACGCTTGCACGTTGAGCAGCCGTATGTAATTGATAATTTGAATACAATACATCTTGTGCAAGTATATTTAAATTTATTCCAACCAATCTTTCATTAACCATTTCTTCAAGGTCTAATTCAAAAGAATCTCCACCATATTCGTCCTCGACATATATTTGAGTATCCATTACCAATTTAAAAATTGTTACTGCTTCCTCGTATCTGCAGTCATTTATACAGTCATGCGCAAACAAAACAGCATCCTCTATTTTCCTGCCTATACCTTCATTATCATCATACTCCCATATCCATTCACTATCCCAATATCCATTGGAATAATCTTCATAGCCTTGAGCTGTTATATACAATTCTCCATTTTCCAGTTTATTGAAGGTTTCCTTTATTTCATTTAATTTTTGTTGTACTCTCTCCTCCGGAATTATTCTTTTATAATTAAACTTCTCCTTGCTATCTTCCCGTTCATCCTGATTATAGCTATCTTTAAGCAGCTGAAGAAATGTATCTCTATTGCTTTCGGGTGTTTTTCTTGCAACATTATGCATACATCTTCTTAATTCCTCCAAACTCATACTGTTTAATATTTCATCTGATTTTTGAATAAATAGTTTTTGATTCATTATACCGTTGTAATCCTCCTATATTTCTCGGCTGTAAATGTCAACATAATCTGCATCTCATAATGCTTACTTTAAAATGGATCAGAATCAATTAAATATTTACCTATACCATTTTCAACATAGTCTTCTATCTCTAATATATTATTAAAATTTTCGCCGATGCTTTTCATATTGATATTTTCATTTTTAAGCTTTTTTAAAATCTCGTGAAACAAATTACCGATACCGTATAAGCATTCAAATTCATCTATAATGACTTCATCTCCCGGTTTTAAAAAATCAAGCATCTTCGAAAATTCCGAATTTTCGAAGTGCAATTTTTTTGTTCTGTCAACAAACATCTTATCAACGCCATATTTTGCCAAGGATTTAACTTGTTCTTCTATTTCTTCTATTTTGTTGGAACGTACATAACCTATTTTCAAATAAATCACCCTTTTTATTTTTATAACTACACAATAATTATACTCTATATTTTATTTATTTGAAATACATTTATTACCATTATTATATATTTTCTCTGCGAAAAAACGCTGAATTCGCCTGCTCCCTTTTGTATTGCTTTTCCAGTATCTGTTCCTTAAAGGGAGCTCCTATACGATATTCTTCCCATCCGTTTTCTTTTTGTCCAAACCAGCATATCTCAAGAGAACGATTGGTAGTATCCACGACTACAGTCTTAATGGTTCCAAACCAATCATCATAATAATATGCTGTCATACCTTCCGGATATTTAGTCAAGAAAAGCTCCTTGACCTCTTCTTCCTCCAGCTCTTTTTTCCCTTCCATAAAATTATATATGGTCTGCAAACGAACTATGGAGTTTTTCATTGCAAAGGGTTCATATTTCCGGAAAGAAGGAATAACAATATGATTAGTTCCACATATATATTTTTTCCTGCTTTTATTGGAAATCCTCTCGTAGGAAATTTCTCCATCCATAGTCTCTACAATACTTCCATTTCCATTGGAATCTACCAGATAGAGATTGATATTATAAGCAATTGGCATCTTCTTTACCAGCTTTATAGCCTCTTCCACGTCCTTGCAATTTTCAAGCAAGCTTCTTACTACAGCCCAAAACTGGAGTCCTTTTATCTTTGGAGGACGCATTCCTGCCAAATTGCTTACAGGAAAACCACAAGAAGACATAGAGACAGCAAGACCGCATTCATTTATACCCTCTGTCCTTCCAAAGAGTGCAACACTTCCCCCAATGTGTGCATATTTGCCTTCCGGTCTTGTCTCACATAGGATAAGATCCTCATTTTCTATATTAAACTCATAATTTCTTACTAGTCTGGAATGCCCATCCTTCATAAGACTTCCATCTATAATCAGACCGGAGCAATGTGGAGTCAGGTAAGTCATCCAGGTGTAGGCAATGTCGATTAATTTGATACCCAGCTCATTTGCATATCCCTCCAACTCTTGTATAATGCCCGGGCAATAGGTTTTATAAAGCTCAATTGCTTCTTCTAATTCACGCTGGGTAAAATATTCCGGTATAGTCAAGCTTTTACTCACTTCTTTAGTTTCTCTTGTTTTTCTCGCCATCTGTGTTCCGATTTCTTCATAGGTTCCTTCTAATTTAAGATAAGATACATATTGTGTTTCCATAAAATCATTCCTTTCCTTTTTTAGTTGATTTATTCTATCTCATATAATATATCTTCTCCTGTCTTTTTCAGCTTTTATTTGTCTTTGATCTATCTTACTTTTCAACTCGCTTCTTTACCGGAATCCAAATCTCGCTCTTGTAGTTTGAATCGTTAATATCTCCTTTTTCATAGAGCTCTATATTATATCCTGCGGCAATTTCATAGTCCTCATTTTCCGGAAGCCATTCGTTAAAAATTCGGGTATTTAATGATTGTAAGGACTCAGGCATAGGACCTATGCATATAAATTTTGCCCAAGTAAGTGTCGGAATCTTAACTGCCTTAAACCCTTCTTGAATTGAATTCCCATTGTAGTCTCCTGCTATCAGGTACAATAATTCATTACCGGTAGTTCCTTCATCGATGCATATTCCATACTTCCCTACATTGTATTTTGATAAGTCTGCTTCCGGCAAGCAATGATGCTTACTTTTCCATTCATTCCAAAATGAAGGAATTTTATTAAAGGCTTCGTCATAGGAAAACACACGTCCGATACCTATTACCTCAAATGATTCCATGGATTCAATGGTATATTCCATCTGATTTCCTCCTTTTACAGATATACTTATTTTCAGGGGAAGAAATTGCTTGATTTTATAGGGTTGCTCCTTAATTTGAATCGGAGATAATCCATGAAAGCGGCTAAAAGCCTTAGTGAAGCTCTCGGGGGTGTCATATCCGTAACGGTAAGCCAAATCAATTACCTTCTCCTTTGTTTTAATCAGCTCAATTGCTGCCAGATACAAGCGTCTGTTTCTTACATATTCTCCGATTGTATACCCTGTCACCATTTTAAATGCCTTTTGAAAGTAATAAGGGGAAATATGAACATGATCTGCTACTTTCTTCACTGTACAGTCTAAAAACAGATTTTTTTCCATATAATTAATTGATTCTCTAAGTGCTTTTGTCCATTCCAATTTAACCACCTCTTATTGAATACTCCAAATAATTTGTTGCATCCTAACTGCCCATCTTTTTTGTTCTTATTTCATACAGCTTACCATTTAAATACATTAAATTCCTTTTCACAAAAATCATCCTTTAATAAATTTATTTATTTTCTTCATATCTGCATTTGGATTAAGCTTTAAAATTTGATTTGTTATTTTTATGACAGATTCTTGCTCATCTACATCAGGGATTTGAAAATTGCGTTCATCCCAAAAGTTTTCGACAGTGGTAAGAACTGTACTGTTCCAACCGTAACCTTCTCCGTATTTATTTATTTTTTGTTGTCTTCCGCTTATTGTAATAAACATTCGCATCTGAAGCTCCACTATTGCTCGTTCGAATTTTGAATTATCCTCTTTAGTAAAGCCGCCCAGTTGTTTTATTTCATGCAAAGGAATAACTCCGTTTTGTGATATGATTTCATAAATATGCTTTGCAGTTTGATTTATTGTTCCGCTATAAAATGCATCCTCAAAGCTTTCACCTTTTCTACGCAAAGAATAAAAGTAAGGATACCAATCTTTTGTAATGTATCCGCTTGTGCTGAAAAAAAGCTTCGCATATGCAATATCATCTCTTTCTTCCAGTACGCGCATACGCCACTCCCAAGGGTCGGTTTCTATATCACCTGTATGCCATTTAATTGGTGAATCTATAAAACTTTGTTCTTCCCATGTGAAAGGAATAATTGAAAATATTCCTTTGTCATTGCCGCCTCCCATTGAAAAACCCGAGTCCAGCAAGGCAGTGCAAAAATCCGAAAAATCATTTATATTCATCATATGTAATCCTCCTTATCATATATTATAATTCTATACAATTAACATGACAACTATATGTCATGTTTGTTTATATTCATCAAAAATCAATAAGTCCGGAACTATGATTACCTTGTTATTTAGGTTCTAATAAAGAGGTGTAGCTTTATAATTTCATTGTAATTGCTCTATCAACAGAACCACCCAAATTCTAATCTTACTTCTTTTCTTTGCAAGTCATTATTCTTGTAGCAGCAAGTATCCATACCAATCAAGCTAAAGCCCTCATGCAGATAAAAATCGATTGCATTAACATTGCAAGATTGTGTTTCCAATATAACAGCACGACGACATTCTCTTCTTGCTTGTTCCTTCGCCATTTCAATTAACGAATGACCTATTCCTTGTTTTTGATATTTTTCTGATACCCAAAGCTCTGTAATTCTTAGTCGGTTTGTCCATAATTCTGGGTCAGTTTCAATTGCGGCAATTAATTCACCATCAATTAACACTCCCAAGGCATAAGCATTCTCCCAATGATCTTCATACAATTTATCCGGAAAATCATATTCTTCTGGTGTATGAGTTACTGGCTTTGTAAAATCTTTCTTTTCTATCTCAATAGAGAATCCTTTATCTGTTTTATTTACAGCAACATCATAATACTTCTCTGTTATATATCCTATTGGGATAACAGTTCCCTTCCACTTATCTTTTGGTAAATGTATAATATCATATTCCATAGTTCTTATCCTTTCTTCATCCCATTTAATTGGTTATGATTAAATTTATTTTTTGATATTACAAGAATGTGTGTCGATAATCCAATTATATCCTCTCTTTTGTCAAGTAGTTTTACTATTCCTAAATCACCAAATGACAGTTATTCTCTTTACTCGGTAGCACTATGAAAGCGTGAAAGCCCCATGCCTTTATATTTGAAGTTTTCCGGTTTAATATTTTCACCAATATAAATATATATTATTTTTCTATATCCCTCTGTTTAACTAACTCATAATATCTAAATGAATTGTCTTCACATTTTTGAAAAAAGCCAAGTTTTTCTAATATATGTTGACTTCTCTTATTTCTAAGAACTGTATCTGCATATATAGTATTTAACTTTAAACACCTAAACGCATAATCAATTAGTAATTTTTGAGCTTCCGTCCCCCATCCTCTATTCTTATATGAATCATTAGAGAAATGAATACTCATTGTTGCATATCTATCTTTAAGATTTATGTTTTTTAATTGTATTTCACCAACAGTTTTTTCATTTCTACATATTGCAAAAATTTTTCTTGTTCTATCAAGAGTTTTTACTAAATAATATTCATTGACCCATTCTTTATCATATATAAAGTCCTCGTCCAACATATCATAATCAGTAACATATTCCTGCCAAAATTCGTGACATCTGTCAATTGTATAAGGTAATAAAGATATCTCTTTTCCTATAATATCCATAATTTTCTTCTCCCATATTGCCTTCGATATTTATGTTTGTATTCATTTATCGACGGTTAGTCGAATCTTCTTTTATTTCTTAATTTATCGATTATAAAGTATATAAAGCTTATATATCAATAATATATCAAAATTGAATATTTTTCCACAAAATTCTTTATAACTTTTCTTTAGCAAGATTTGTGATAATATATACCTTAATTTGCTGTACACGATTTGAATATACGAGAAGATGCTGTTAGAGCCTGAGTAGGCCTTAGCAATTTTAATTTAAAATCATGATAATTACTAAACATTGCCTTCAATGCTGCAATTTTAGCTTGCAATATTGCAACAAAAACCGTACACTTATAGATAAGGAAAAGGGTGATACTATGAATAGCTATAAAATTGCCGTTACCCATGACGGACTCCATGCAAAGCCAGATGTTGCTGGCGGTCTTTGCATGGAGTAATAGGAAATAACCGCCACTCATGCTGGCTTTGCTTCTTGATGATTTCATTTTTCAAGAGGAGGAAAGCCTACATGAAACATTCAAAATACGAAACAATGAATCGGCTTATAGCGGATATGAAGTTACCGGAATATCGCTATAAGCAAATTATAAAAACAATCTTTT
>DAIUCB010000180.1:0-6128 GCA_036846385.1 Bacillota bacterium
AATGCACGACCTTCAATTGCTCCGACATTTGGAGTCGAAAATATGCTGGGGACGAATCCCCTTACCATAGGCTTGCCGACAGACGAAGAATTCCCATTTGTTTTAGACTGCGCAACAAGTATTACACAAAGAGGCAAAATAGAGTATTATGCACGTACAGGCAAGGATACACCAAAGGGAATGGTAATCGGACAAGACGGTAAAGCAATGACTGACAGTAATCAAATATTAACAGACCTCACAGAGGGCAGGGCTGCATTAGCACCCCTTGGAGGTATAGGTGAAGAGCTTGGAGGCTACAAGGGATATGGTTATGCCACAGTGGTGGAAATTTTATCTGCCGCGTTGCAATCAGGCAGCTATTTAAAAATGCTGAACGGAATAGGGGAAAACGGAGAAAAGGTACCATATCATCTGGGACATTTTTTTATAGCCATAGACACTGAAGCCTTTATGGGAGCTGAAAGCTTTAAAAAAACGGCAGGCAATATACTCAGAGAGCTGCGCTCATCAAAATTAGCTCCGGGTGAAGAACGGATTTACACAGCCGGGGAAAAAGAATATATTACATGGCTTGAACGTAAGGATTTAGGTGTGCCGATAGGAGAGGCTGTGCAGAAGGAATTTATTGCAGTTCGAAACGCACTGTCATTGCCTCATAAATTTCCTTTCGAGTAATAACGGTTCTTTGAACTAACATAATTAATCATTGACACTAAATAGAAAAAAGAGTAATATTTATATATATAAAAGGAATATTCTGTATTGAAATTTTGGATTTTTTGTCGATATATATATATGTGGTAAGAGCTTTATATTTTTCATGATAAGGTTGCTTATTTGTTCCAATATCACAAAAGGAGTTATGAAGAATGTATGAAAATGAAGAGTACGAAGTGATTGAGCTGAGAGACATTATACAAATCGCAAAAAAGTATTACAAGCTGTTATTAATTGTACCCGTTGTTTTTGCTGTAATTGGTGCATTAATTAGTATATACTTAATTAAACCTGTTTTTGAAGCTTCAACAACACTTATAGTAAGTCAGAGTAAGGATACAGGAGAAGCGATAAACAAGGGTGACGTAGACTTAAGCAAGAGCTTAATCTATACCTATGCCGAAATGGCTAAATCAAATACAGTGCTGGATAATACCAAGGCTAAGTTGAATATCGATGAATTGAACGGAAACAATATTTCCGTGTCACCTGTTAAGGATACTCAGATATTAAAAATAGCTGTACAAAGTACTGATCCGAAATTAGCTACTGATATAGCTAATACACTTGTTGAAGAATTCACTCTGGAAATAGCAAGAATCACTAAGACAGAAAATGTAGCTGTTGTTGATTTTGCTAAAATTCCCAAAAATCCTATAAAACCAAATAAGGTTATGAATACACTTATCGCCGGTATATTAGGTGAAATGCTAATCCTATTAATGGTATTTTTAAAAGAATATTTGGATAATACGCTTAAAACCGAGAAGGACATAGAAAGATATTTAGGAATATCTGTAATAGGTACTATACCTAATTTTAATCAAGGGGGTAAACAAACGGATGGAAAGATACATGGTAAAAAAGGATCTGAAGTCGCCGATAGCGGAGTCGTTCAGAAAGGTTGCAGCGAATATTGAGTATGCTAATATAGATAATGATGTTAAGGTAATCATGGGTACAAGTTCATTGGCAAGTGAAGGTAAAACTACTACTATAAGCAATATTGCATATGTAATGACTGAATCCAATAAAAATATATTAATTATTGATTTGGATTTAAGGAAGCCTGCTATTCATAAGCAATTTAAAATATCCAATAAAGTCGGAATAACCGATTTGCTTTTGAATAAGGATGATTATAGCAAATACATCAATAAATTATATCCAGGTTTGGATATAATTACTGCGGGGAGGATACCTCCCAATCCTACAGAAATAATAAATTCTAAATCAATTAAGGAACTGATAGCAGAGCTGTCAGCCTCCTATGATTATATTTTTATCGATACACCGCCTATAGCCTTAGTAAGCGATCCGCTGACAATAGCCACCTACTCCGATGCGGTAATACTGACGATAGCTTATTCCGAGACAGAAAAGGATATAGCTAAGAAATCAATTGATAGCTTGAAGCATGTAAATGCAAATATTATAGGTACTATTCTCAACAAGGTGCCTATTACAAAGCAAAACAAATATTATTATTATGATTATTAAAATATAATATTCAGGAGGTCAGATTTATGATTGATATACACAGCCATATATTGTTTGGAGTCGATGACGGAGCCGTGACTATAGAGGATTCGATTAAACTCATAAATGATGAAGCTGCAAAAGGTGTAACTCATATAATTCTGACTCCGCATTTTAAAAATAATATATCAGAAATAAATCGGGATATCGTCTTAGAAAACTTTAATCATTTAAAAGATCGGGTACTAAGTGAAGGATTGAAGGTTCAGTTGTATTTGGGAAATGAAATTTTCTTTGATTCAAATTATTGCGAGGTGTTGGAAAATGGCAATTTTTTCACACTTGCAAATTCAAAATATATATTAATTGAGTTTAATTTGTCATATATTCCCGACAATATTCCTGAAATGTGTTATGAGGCAAAAATCAGAGGGTATCATCCGATTATTGCTCATATTGAGAGGTATAATATTATATATAATAATACAGAGCTATTAAAAGATATCTTGAATGAAGGCGCACACCTACAGGTAAATGCATCAACTGTTGTAAACCGTGAAAGCAAAGAAAGTCATAAATTTGCGAATTATTTATTGAAGCATGAGCTTGTAAGCTTTGTCGCTTCAGATGTACATAATTTTGGATTAAGAGCATTCTATCTTGATGAATCATATAAACAAGTAAAAAAATCATATGGAAGTGCATATGCCGATAAAATATTTTATTTAAATCAACAAAAAATCCTATTGAATAAGTATTTTGATACTCCTAAAATGCAATCAAATGGGGGGAGATTTTTATCAAAATTATTTAGAAATATAAGCAAAAATAATTGATAAATAAGAAAAGGAGAATAAGCAAATGAACAAGATTAAAAGAATAATGATAATAACATTATGCGTAGTTATGGCTATAGGCAATTTGAGCTTAGCTTTTGCCGAGGATGCTAATTTAATATCTGCTAAGGTTAAGGATTATGACGGACATTGGGCACAGGCTACAATTCAGAAGTGGATTGACGAAGGCAGAATTTCGGGATATCCGGATGGTTCTTTTAAACCTGAAGCAAATATTACAAGAGCAGAATTTGTGAAGATGGTGAACAGCATAATAGATTATGATGTTCAAGGTACGATAAGCTATGCTGACGTAAAATCAGGAGACTGGTATTACACTTCAATCAGCATTGCCCAGGAAATAGGATACATAGCAGGATATTCAAAAAATCAATTCGGACCAAACGATAATATTACAAGAGAACAAGCCGCAACAATTTTAGCCAGAGCAGAATATCTTGGAGAAAATAAAGAAGCTGCTCAGAAATTCAGTGACAAAAATACTATGTCATCTTGGGCGGTTAACTCTATAGGAGCAGCATCTGAGGCTGGTTATATTAACGGTTATGAAAACGGAAGCTTTAAGCCTCTGAACAAATTGACCAGAGCTGAAGCTGTTACAATGCTTGATAATGTTTTGGTTAATTCTAAAAACTATATAATTTATAAAGCAGGTACGGAGCTTAAGAACTTTGTTGTAGACGGAAACCTTGTTATTGCAAAAACTGTCGGTGAAGGTGATGTTCATTTAAACAATGTTGTTGTAACAGGTAAAATGATGGTATATGGCGGAGGAATGAAGTCTGTATACTTTAACAAGGTAAAAGTTGCAAAAATAGAGGTAGAAAAAAATAAGGTCAGACTGGTATTCGGTGATGGTACTACTGTAGAAGAAATTGCCGTAGGGACTGAAGCTAAGATTGAAAATAAAAGTGGTGAAATAGGTAAAATATCAATTGATTCCGAAGGTAAGGTTACCTTGTCCGGAAGCTTTGATGATGTAAAGGTTATAAGCAGCGCTGATATTGTACTGGATAATGCTAAAATTCAAAACCTGGTTGTAGATAAAGCCGTAAAAATATTAGGAACAGGAACAATAAATACATTGACAGCTAATTCTGACGGTATTACATTTGAATCTACAGCAAAAATAACAAAAACAGTTTTAGGTGAAGGCGTTACTAAGAAGCCTGAGGTTATAGTTGATAACGGTGGAACGGTTGGCGGCGGCGGTTCAGTAACTGATCCTTCCTATGCTGTATCGGTTACTGCTGAATTAGCTGACGGACCGTTAACAAGCAATTTAACATTTACAACAAAAGCATACAGCAGCACAGATAAAATATCTGATTTCCTTGTAAGTGAATTGAAATCAATCCTTACAGAAGGTTCTAAAAATGCTTCTATTGAGAGTTATTTTGACAAATTGATTCCAAGATTGAAAAAGTTGGAAATCGGAGCAACTCCCGTATATACTTCAAACGGATTTGATAAGGCCATAGCACACTTGAACGGAACATCTGTATATAGCGGATTAAGTGCACTAAAAACAACCTTACTGGACGAAGATATTACTGTAGCTGATATTAATGCTGTTTTAGCATTATATAACCCTGCAAATGTTGCAGCAGATTCGGCTTTAATTAAATCAAACCTTGCATCATATCCGTTCGATACTCAAACAGTATCATACAACGGAAATGTAATTACTGCTCCTTATACAATAACTTATAAGACAACTACCTTAACAACAAATAAACAGGTAGCTGATATGATATTAAATAATATTGCATTTTCGACTATGACTGTAAAACAATTCTTTACTGATTTCGGAACCGAAATTACAATTACCTCAACAGTCGGTTCAAAAACAGCAACATTAAAGATTCAAAGAGTAGAATTAAAATAATGGTTTAATTGTTTAAACAATTGATGCCCTGATTTAGGGGAGGGTTTAAGTACCCTCCCCTAAATTATATCCGAAATCAAAAAACTATAATGATTTTTATAATAAGCTTTAGGAGGAAAAATGAAAAAGTTAATTCGAATAGCTTCACTGACACTGATAATTGTTTTAAGTTTGTCACAATTTGCTTTTGCAGGCGGAACAACTGATACAAAAATTACGTCTAACTTTACAGATGTAACCGATATGCATTGGGCGTTTGAAGGAATAGAAAAGCTAGCTAAGGCAGGTATCGTAAAAGGCTATCCTGACGGCACCTTTAAGCCTGACGGCTATATTACAAGAGCCGAACTGGTAAAAATTGCAAATCTTGTATTTTCTTATACACAAAAACAGGAAAATACAGTTTTTACAGATATCAATGCTGACGACTGGTTTTATGACAATGTATTAATTGCTCAGAAGGCAGGATATATTATCGGCTATCCTGACGGCACCTTTAAGCCTAATGGATTAATCACAAGACAAGAGCTGTGTAAGATACTGGATTCTATAAACAGCTTTGTGGAGCTTCCCTTTGACAAAATACCTATGGATGAAATATCACCTTGGGCTGCTGTTTATGTAAATAAAGTTATTTCAAACAGGATAATGTTCCTTGATTCGAATAATAAATTCAGAGCAACAGAAAAGGCAACCAGAGCAGAGGTATGTGCTGCATTGGCAAAGTTCATTGTAGAAGAGGAGCCGGCAATAGTGACACCCACTGACGGATCTATACCCAAGGATGATTTGTATGAAACTATGGATACAGTTATCAGGAGGCTTAAAAATGGTGTGATGCCTAATCTTACTTCTGATGCTCAAAAAGAAATAATCAATGATATTATAAGCAATATGAACGAATATAAAAGTGACAACAGTCATGATTATGAGGCTGCTGCCAAGGCTGTATATGAAAAATATAATAAATTACCTAAAGATGAGCAAACTAAATTAAAAGAACAAATTCAAATTCAAAATACGACAAGTGACCTGCTGAAGCTGAAAAATTTCTTTTTCCCGGATGTAGATATCTAACCGGTTATGAATAATTTTGCAAAATATCTTAAACTAAAAAAGGTTCAATTTATAAGAAAAAATATAATCTGCGTTAATTTATCTAAAAATTATATTATTAAGGAAGT
>DAIUCB010000181.1:0-6062 GCA_036846385.1 Bacillota bacterium
ATTAGGCTCGTTATATATTATTGTCAGTCCGAATCTTTCAGATAATGAGGTTTGCTCATTTATTGCATCTGTCATATGTACCTCATTTTGTCTTTCGGACATATTTTCCTTAATAAGATGCTTTCTGTTAGAGGTTACATAAAAAAGAATATTATCGGGCTGTTCTAATATGCTTCCTTCGACTGCAGATTTTAAATATTTATAGCTGTTTTCATTGCTTTCAAAGGATAAATCATCTATAAAAATTATAAAATACATACCTCTGTTTTTCAAAGTCTCTATTATTTGAGGTATAAAATATATTTTTTCCTTTTCTGCCTCAATAAGTCTTAGCTTTCTGTTTTTAAACATAGGTATAAGCGATTTTACTGCTGTTGACTTACCTGTTCCGCTGTCTCCCACCAAAAGAGTATTAAGAGCATATTTGCCTGATACGAACTTTTCTGTATTGCTTACAATTTTATTTTTTTGGCTTTTATAACCATAAATTTCATCCATATGTATCGGGTTAAATTTATCCAGAGGTACAATACTGCCATTATCATTTATACTAAAGGCGTAATTGTTTCTGTATGCACCGCAGCCATTATTTTTATAATCATTATATATATATTCATATATTGCTTCAGCTTTATTGCTTGTAAAAAAAGCAACCGACGGCTCAGAGTTCTTATAGCATATGAATTTATTAAAATCCCCTGCACATTCTGCCATATCATCTGACGGTAATTCAAAAAGCTTTTTCAACAACACAATATCATGGATAACGGCCTTTTTAATTCTTTCATCAATAACCTGTCCTCTTTCAGCAGATAAGCTGAATATATTTTCATCCTTAAGTATCATATCTGCCAAATAGTCATTTATAGACTGACAGTGCAAATTGATTAAAGCACTGCTTAAATTATAATATTCCTTTATATACTCTTCGATATCTTCATTATCTTCATTAGATATTATGCATAAATATTTTTTATATACGTTATTATATAAAATAACAGTTTCATCATTTAAAAGTCTTCTGTATATGATTAATCCGGACAATATATTTTTAGTCATTATTATTTTAATCCTTTCGATAAAAACTATTCTTGCAATATTATATCATCATAGTAAATTAATATCAATAATTTATCAATCAAATGCTTCGTAAACTTAACACCGCTTAACGAATCTCGTTAAAGAGAGTGTTCCTTACTTTTTAACCCTCCAACTCAAATACAAACTTAAATAATATTGAAAAGGACTTTTTGAATAAACAAAAAGTCCTAAAATATTTAAAATTCAATTACGCCTATATTAGTCTCTGATACTCTAATTATTTCACCATTAATTATTAAATCCTCACATTTATTTATATCCTCATACAAGGGTCTGTCCTCCGTAAGCTTGGGAATATATTTTCTTACAGCTTCAAACACAGGTTCGGTACCTCTGCCAAGACCTTTGTTTCCTCTCAAATCGATACCCTGACATGCACACATGATTTCCATGGATAAAACTCTCCTGACATTTTCCATGATTTCTCTGGCTTTTCTGGCAGCTATTGTTCCCATTGAAACATGATCCTCTTGATTTGCTGATGACGGTATGCTGTCAACGGAAGCCGGATGTGCTAAAATCTTATTTTCAGATACTAATGCAGCTGCAGAGTATTGAACTATCATAAAGCCTGAGTTCAAGCCTCCCTGCTCAACCAAAAATGCGGGAAGTCCGCTCAATGAAGGATTCACCAATCTTTCAAGCCTTCTTTCCGAAATATTGGCAAGCTCGGCAAGTGCTATGCCTAAAAAGTCAAAGCTTAATGCCATCGGCTGACCGTGAAAATTTCCTCCGGAAATACCATCCATAGTTTCAGGAAAAATAATCGGGTTATCTGTAACAGAATTTATTTCAGTTTCAACACGCTCTTTAACGTAATTTACAGCATCCTTGCTTGCACCATGGACTTGTGGGGTACATCTCAAGGAATAAGCGTCCTGAACTCTGATTTCACCCTGCTTTGTCGTCATATGACTTCCGGACAAAAGCTTAAGCAAAATTTTAGCAGTATCAATCTGACCTTTGTGGGGTCTTACCTCATGCACCCTAGGATCAAGTGCCGTAACAATTCCGTTTTGTGCTTCAAAACTCAATGCTGCCGCAATATCAGATATTTTAATCAGATTGATGGCATCATAAACAGTCAACGCACCTATTGAAGTCATCACCTGCGTACCGTTTATTAATGCAAGTCCCTCCTTAGATGTAAGCTCAATAACAGGAATTTCAGCCTTTTTCATAGCTTCGGCACCCGGCATCACTTCATTGTTGTATTCCGCCTCTCCCAATCCTATCATTGGAAGGACAACATGTGATAATGGAGCCAAATCGCCGCTTGCTCCCAGTGAGCCCTTTTCAGGAACAACAGGATGTAATCTTTTGTTCAGCATTTCTATCATTGTTTGTATAGTTTCAAGCTTAGCACCTGAATAGCCCTTCGCTAAATTATTAATCCGCAGCAGTATTATTCCTCTTACTATTTCTGCAGCAAGCGGCTTCCCGGCACCCACTGCATGGGTTATAATTAAATTTTTCTGCAACAGCTTCGATTCCTGCTTTGAAATTATTACATCGCTGAATTTTCCAAATCCGGTCGTTATTCCATATACAACATCTTCATTTTCAACAAAATCATCTACTATTTTTCTTGATTTCAGGATTTTATCCTTTGCAGAGCTTGAAAGCTCCACATAGTCGTAATTTCTGCAAACACCCGCCAGTTCTTCAAGTGTTAATGTATTTCCTGTGATTATAACCTTATTCATAACTACCTCCACTATTTTTATAAATAATAAAGGCGAATTTCAGCATACCAAAAAAGTATACTAAAATTCGCCTCCTAATAACTTATATCTTTAGGCTGTTTTACTCAAATATCATTATAGAAAATAATTGACTGTTTGTCAAATTAAATACTTAATTTTTTATAATTAGCTTAGCCTTAACTTCCGCAGGGGTATTTCCTGTGATATTGTCAGGATATACTGTTATACTGTCATCTTTTTTTAATGCTGAATGAGCAAAATTAGTAATTGTATTTTCATTAACCATAATATTGTACTCTTTATTATCATTACTGTTTGCGGTAATTTTCATAGCTCCCGATGCTTCTCTTGATATTTCTTTAACCTTTACATTGATTTTTGAGGATTCTTCATAATAGGACAGCATTTGATTGCCGCCTCCCATTTCAACATAATCAAACATAAACTGATCTCCGCTTTTCAAAGAAAAATTACCCGGATTAGTAAGTTTTATATCACCCATTTCTGTTACCGCAGTGACAATATCGTCTTTAACCTCACCGACTGTTCCCGTAACTCTTTTTATCTTTTCTCCTGTTGAAGTAAACCTGTTTTTATAATCATAGGTCTCATCCGGAAGGATATCATACTTATCATTATCTAATTCATTAATTCCTACATATTCTCCTATATAATGTTTGTTGGCCGCTTCCTTGTCCACATTGTATCTCTGAACTCTGTCTCCTATCTGGACGTGTATTCCGTTTTCATCGATTTTGACTATTTTTCCTTGTGCGCTGTATTTCCCCGCTGAACGATCACCTTGATTTGTACCTTCGTTCTTTGTTGGCTTTTCATTTTGGTCAATTTTATCTTTTTCGTTTGCACAGCCCGATAAAACTAAGCTGAATATCAATGATAAAACTAAAAATATGATTATTTTTTTATTATTATTTTTCATTTTATTCCTCCATAAATAATATGCTTAGTGCTATTTTTTCCTAAAAATATTTTATTATTCCAAATGATTAAATTATAAATATTTATTACTTAAAATACCGTAACATTTCAATTTTGAAACTCTGGAAAATAAATTTTTTTAAAAATAATATTTACAATTAATAATATTATATGTTATAATTTAAACTGTTAGTATATATAATTTATTTATTTGTTACGATTTGAACGATAAATTAAAATAATAGGAATGAGGTGCATTTATGGATTCATTGGATATGCAAATTATCAAAAACATTGAAAAAGAGGGCAGAATTTCACATGAGGAATTGTCTAAAAGATTAAATTTATCTCGTCCTGCAATCCACAATAGAGTAAACAAGCTGGAGGAACAGGGCATTATAGCAGGCTACAAGGCTACGATTGACTGGGTTAAGCTTGGATTTGTAACAAATGCCTTAGTTTCCTTAAGAGTCAGAACGTCTAATTATGACAGCATGCTAAAGAAATTAAAAAAACTACAAATTCCTAATTTAGTAATTGAAGAGTGTCATATCGTAACCGGCACATGGTGCATCATAATGAAAATCCGCTGTACTACTCCCTTTGAGCTTAAGGTGCTTCAAGATGAGCTGTACAAAATAGATGGCATAAAGGAATCATCAACCGTACTGATTTTATCATCACTTTATGATGAAATCGATGAATAAAGCAGCATTAAACAAAAATAATAAAAAGGAGGTTATCTGCGATGAATAACGGTATGTTTAAAATGGAAACCTTTGATAATGAAAGAGTATTAAACTATTTACCCGGATGCAACGAGAGAATCGAACTAAGAGAAATGTTAAAACAAATGAAAAGTACTGAAATAGAAATTCCTATTATCATAGGCGGTAAGGAATACAAAACCGGTAACCTTAAAAAATGTGTTATACCTCACAATCACAAGCATGTGTTGGGCTATTACCATGAGGCAAGTAAGGAGCTTGTAGAGCTATCAATAAAAACAGCTCTTGAAGCCAAGGAAAAGTGGGAAAATGTACATTCTGAGCATAGAATAGCCATCTTTAAAAGAGCTGCATATCTGGCAGGAACAACCTGGAGAGCAAGACTTAACGCCGCAACTATGCTTTGTCAGAGCAAAACATTTTTTCAGGCTGAAATTGATGCTTCTGTAGAGCTTTCAGATTTTTACAATATAAATGCATATTGGTTAAGTCAGATTTATGAGCAGATACCTGTTCAAACTTCAGACAGCATGAACAGAATAGATTATCGTCCCCTGGAGGGCTTCGTTTTTGCCGTAAGTCCCTTTAACTTCACCGCTATAGGCGCCAATCTGGTAGGCGCACCTGCCATTGCGGGGAATACCGTTGTTTGGAAGCCTGCATCGACAGTTGTTTATTCCTCCTATATAGTTTATAAGCTTTTGGAAGAAGCCGGCTTGCCTGCCGGAGTAATTAACTTTGTACCGGGCAATGCCAATCTTATCGGTGATATTGTATTGAATCACAAGGAGCTTAATGCAATCAATTTTACCGGCTCAACAAGAGTATTTAATAATATGTGGAAAACAGTAGGCATGAATATAGATATTTATAAAAACTATCCGAGACTTGTGGGTGAAACAGGAGGGAAAAATTTCGTTCTTGCACACAACACAGCTGATGTAAAGTCCCTCGTAGCAAATTTAATCAGAGGAGCCTTTGAATATCAGGGACAAAAATGCTCGGCAACCTCGAGAGCTTATATTCCGTCAAGCATATGGAGCGAAGTAAAGGAGCTTCTTATTAAAGAAACTAAAACCATTACAATGGGAGATGTTGAAAATTTCAGCACCTTTATCGGAGCAGTCATAGACAAAAAATCCTTTGACAATATTAAGTCATATATTGATTATGCAAAAGCTTCTCCCGATGCAAAAATAATATGCGGAGGAAGCTGTGATGACAGTGTCGGTTATTTTGTAGAGCCTACTGTCATAGAGACTACCGATATCAGATTTAAAACAATGATGGAGGAAATATTCGGACCTGTTTTATCTGTTTATGTATATGAGGATGAGGAATATAAAAGCCTTTTGGAAATATTAAAGGATATCAGCGAGTACGGCTTGACAGGCTCCATATTTGCAAAGGACAGATATGTAATCAGAGAAGCTGAAAAGAAGCTGATGTATGCTGCAGGAAACTTTTATATCAATGACAAAACCACAGGAGCCGTTGTCGGTCAAAGTCCCTTCGGAGGCTCAAGACAATCAGGCACAAACGATAAGGTCGGTACCATGGGCAATATGCTTAAATGGCTGAACCCTAG
>DAIUCB010000182.1:0-6012 GCA_036846385.1 Bacillota bacterium
AAATCAAACTATCAGCGGATTAGCTCAAGGAAGACCGATAAAAGGCAATGTTGCATTTTTAGGCGGCCCCTTATTTTTCCTTTCAGAGCTTAGAAACAGATTTAAAGAAACCTTGGAGTTATCCGATGATAATGCTATCTTTCCCGAAAATGCAAATTATTATGTTGCTATTGGTGCAGCACTAATGGCTGCCGGCAACAAAGAAATATTCTTCAAAGAATTCCATACTAATTTAGTAAATAATATACAAAATTCGAATATAGAATATCGCAAAAAAGATTTAAATCCTTTATTTGAAAATGAAGATGATTATAATAGATTCGTATTAAGGCATTCCAAGCATAAAGCAAAACGCTTATCTATTCAAGATTACAGTGGCTTAGCTTTTCTTGGTATAGATGCAGGCTCAACAACTACAAAGCTGGTTTTGATTACAGAAGCAGGAGAAATATTATTTTCTTACTACTCAAGCAACAACGGCAGTCCATTAAGCTCTGCTATAGAAGCCGTAAGGGAGCTGTTCAGTAACATACACAGCGGAATAAAAATTGCTTATTCAGCCGTAACTGGCTACGGGGAACATCTTATTAAGGCAGCATTAAATGTAGATATCGGAGAAATAGAAACAATTGCTCATTATAAGGCCGCTGATTTTTTTCTTAACGGCGTAGATTTCATTATTGACATAGGCGGACAAGATATGAAGAGCATGTTGATTAAAAACGGTGTTATAGACTCTATAATGCTTAATGAAGCTTGCTCCTCAGGCTGCGGGTCCTTTATCGAAACCTTCGCTATTTCCCTTGATATGACTGTACAGGAATTCGCCGAGACTGCTATTTTTTCAAAACATCCTGTTGACTTGGGAACGAGATGTACTGTATTTATGAATTCTAAGGTAAAGCAAGCACAGCGAGAGGGAGCAACAATAAGTGACATTTCAGCAGGAATATCTTTTTCTGTAATTAAAAATGCCTTATTTAAGGTTATCAGACTCAAATCACTTGACTCTGTCGGTGAAAAAATTGTTGTACAAGGAGGTACATTTTATAACGATGCTGTTCTTAGAGCTTTTGAGCAAATAATCGGTCATGATGTAGTAAGACCTGATATAGCGGGTATTATGGGTGCCTTTGGTGCAGCTATTATAGCAAAAAGCAAATATAATGCTTTATTACAAAGCAGCTTCATAAAAGAAGAGGAACTTAACAGTTTTTCTTTTGACACATCTATGGAACGGTGCGGTAAATGCGGAAACAATTGCTTACTTACTATAAATAAATTCTCAGATGGCAGGTATTTTGTATCCGGAAACAGATGTGAACGAGGAGCCGAAAAATATATTCATATTAATAAAAGAGAGAGCCTCCCTAACCTATATAAATATAAATACAAAAGAGTTTTCGATTATAAGCCTCTGTCCGATGTACAAGCAACAAGAGGTATAATCGGAATTCCGAGAGCATTAAATATATATGAAGATTATCCATTCTGGTTTACATTTTTTACTGAGCTTAAATATAAGGTGGTACTCTCAGCATTATCAAGTAAAAAAATATACGAGCTTGGCATGGGTACTATTCCTTCCGAGTCAGTATGTTACCCCGGCAAAATAACACATGGTCATATAATGGATTTGATTAACAAAAACATAAAAAAAATATTTTATCCTTGCGTAGCTTATAATATTCAAGAAGACACATCAGCGGGAAATCACTACAACTGTCCTGTGGTTGTTTCTTATCCTGAATCAATAGATGCAAATGTTGATCTTAAGGAAGTTAAATTATATAAACCCTTTATAAATCTTAATGACAGAGAAAGACTTGTGAACAAGCTTTTTAAGGAGCTTGACAATGAACATATTCCTATAGATGAAATGCGGCTTGCTGCTGAAAAGGCTTATCGTGCTCTCGAAAAATATAAATCCGATGTTAAACTTGAAGGAGCAAAAACTATAGAATTTATCAAGAAGAATAATATCAGAGGTATTGTTCTCGCCGGAAGACCATATCATATCGACCCTGAAATTAACCACGGAATACCCGAAATGATAGAAGGCTATGGATTAGCTGTTATATCAGAGGATGCATTAAGTGATGACTGTCCTATAGAAAGACCTCTAAGAGTCATGGATCAATGGGCATACCATACAAGGTTATATAAGGCTGCAACATATGTATCAGAAACAGATAATCTTGAACTAATACAGCTTAATTCCTTCGGGTGCGGACTTGATGCAGTTACGACAGATCAGGTAAAAGAAATTCTTGATAAAAAAAATAAGATCTATACCCTGATTAAAATAGATGAAATTACAAATCTTGGTGCAATCAGAATACGTATAAGATCTTTGATAGCTTCTATTATTGAAAGAGATAAACATACAAAAACAATAACTTACAATAATATTACAGAAAAACAAATTCCTATATTTACAAAAAAAATGAAGAAAACACATACTATTTTAGTACCGCAGATGTCTCCGATTCATTTTCAGTTTTTCAAAACAGCAGCTAAAAAATCAGGATACAATTTTGAGGTTTTGCCGGCTGTAGACAAAAAGGCTGTAGATGTAGGACTAAAGGTTGTGAATAATGATGCATGTTATCCTTCTATTATAGTCGTAGGTCAACTTATAAATGCAATAGAATCCGGAAAATATGATTTAAACAATACGACACTTTTAATATCACAAACAGGCGGCGGCTGCCGTGCAACAAACTATATCGGTTTTATAAGGAAGGCTCTGAAGGATTTAGGCTACAGCAGTATCCCTGTTATATCCTTCAATGTAGTTGGCTTGGAAAAACAGCCGGGATTTAAACTGACTATACCATTTGTTAAAAGGTTGCTTATGGCGGTTGTTTTAGGTGATACATTAATGCGTACCACATACAGGACAAGACCGTATGAGAAAGTTAAGGGTTCTGTTAATTTGATGTATAATAAATGGGTAGAGAGTTGTCATGAGGTTGTAGCCTCCGGCAGCTATAAAAGGTTTAAAACTGCTATAGAAGAAATAGTCAATGATTTTGACAACATAGAATTAGACGAATCTATCGTTAAGCCAAAAGTAGGTATAGTAGGAGAAATCCTTGTCAAATTTCATCCAAATGCGAATAATGATATATTCTCATTGCTTGAGGAGGAGGGAGCAGAAGTTGTAGTTCCGGACTTATTAGATTTTGCATCATATTGTACTAAAAACGGTACTTTAAAGTATGAAGAATTGCTGATGGGAACATATAAAAGCTGGATTATAAACAAAGCAGCTACAATGGCAATAGAGTTGTTTAAAAAACCAAGCATTGAGGCATTTAAACGATCAAAAAGATTTACAACGCCCGGCAAAATAGATGAACTTGCCCACAAAGCAAATAAATTCCTGTCCCTATGTAATCAATCAGGAGAAGGCTGGTTTTTAACTGCTGAAATGATAGAGCTTTTAGACAGCGGTGTAAATAATATTTTGTGTTTGCAGCCATTTGCATGTTTACCTAATCATATTACCGGCAAGGGTATGATTAAAAAACTGAAAACAGCATATCCAATGTCAAATATTGTTCCCATAGATTATGATGCAGGAGCAAGTGAGGTAAATCAAATAAACAGGATAAAGCTTATGTTGACTAATGCATTTAGAAATATGGATAATAAAAATACTGTATCAGATTTAAAGGAACAAGAAGCTATAACAAATAAAAAGCAACATACAAAAATAGGTGCTATTAAGGAACAGGTAAATATATAATATTTCTGAAAATAAAAAATATGGCTTATATCAAAAGCCATATTTTTTATTTTTACTATTATTTTGTAAATGCTTCTTTTATTATAGCTAAAGCAGCATCTAATTGTTCGTAAGTACTTACGATAGGTGGTGCAAATCTTATTGTTCTTTCATGAGTTTCTTTTGCAAGAACTCCACCCTTAATAAGCTTTTTAACATATGGAGCAGCAGGAACCTTGAATTCAACACCTATCAATAGTCCTCTTCCTCTTACTTCAACTATATCATCATTTTTGATTTCTCTTAATTTTGACATGAAGTAATCGCCTTTTTCTTTTGCTTGTTGTGGATAGTTATCTCTTTCCAAAATTTCCATAGCTTTTATTGAAACTGCAGCTCCTAATGGATTTCCACCAAATGTAGATCCATGAGAACCCGGTTCGTAAACACCAAGGATATCACTGTTAGCAGCAATTGCAGATACAGCTATGATACCGCCGCCAAGAGCTTTACCAAGTACATAAATATCAGGCTCAACACCTTCATATTCACTTGCAAACATATTTCCTGTTCTTGCAAATCCTGTTTGAACTTCGTCAGAAATGAATAATACATTATTCTTTTTGCAAAGCTCAAAAGCTTTTTTCATAAATCCTGCAGGAGGTGTAATAACACCGGCTTCTCCCTGTATCGGTTCCATAATAAATGCAACTGTATTAGGAGTTATAGCAGCTTCAAGTTCTTCTAAATTACCATATCCAACAGCTTTAAAGCCGGGTGTAAAAGGACCAAAGCCTTTTCTTGCATCTGGGTCATTACTCATAGAAATGATAGAGATAGTTCTTCCGTGGAAGTTATCTTTGCAGCAGATAATTTCTTGTTTTCCGTCTTCTACGCCTTTAACAAAGTTTCCCCATCTTCTGGCTGTTTTTAAAGCTGTTTCAACAGCTTCAGCCCCGGTATTCATAGGAAGAACCATGCTTTTACCTGTAAATTTACATAATTTCTCCATCCACTCGCCTAATACTGCATTGTAAAAAGCTCTTGAAGATAAACTCAATTTGTCTAATTGGTCTTTAGCAACTTGAATTAATTCAGGATGTCTATGTCCAAAGTTTAATGCTGAATAAGCACTTAGCATGTCATAGAATACTTCGCCTTCCGGATTTTTTACCATTATTCCTTCGGCCTGTTCAAATACTACTTCTTTAGGATGATAGTTATGTGCTCCAAACTTTTCGGTTTGTTCCATAATTTCTTTTGATGAACGCATATTATTTTCCTCCAATAATTAATTAAATTTTATGTGCATTTATACTTAAGCTATAATAAGCTTAACTTACATACTACAATGACATGATAACCTTAAACAAAAAAAAAGTCAAGGTTTTTTGCATCGAATCTACTGTATATTTATATTTGCTTCTAATAGTTACATATATTTATATTTTCAGAATCATAATTTATGATTCGTAATAAATAGCCATTAATCCTTAATATCTGTTTTATTATCTTGCTATATTTTAATATTTGGTACGTTTTATGCATATTTACATATCATTTATTTTTTCGTGAAATTTGTCAAAACTATTAATTTTATTGAATTTTAATGATTTATATAATACTTTTATGCAATAATGATTTATATATTACATTATAAAAAATAAAAAGGAATAAAGTGTCGAAATACAGTTTACCCCTTCTATTTAGTCCAATCATAATCAATAATAATATATATTTATAATAACCAATTATATTTATAAATTCTCAATAACAGTGCCACATTTTTCTTCCAATGCCTCAATAGCTTTAAAAAGTGATGCAATCACAGCTTTTCTGCCGGGCTTGGATTTAGCAAAATTTACTGCTGCCATTACTTTAGGAAGCATACTGCCCGGTGCAAAATGTCCCTCTTCCATATATTTTTCAGCCTCAGCTACAGTCATCCTCGACAAATCTATTTGATCAGGTTTTTTAAAGTTTAATGATACCTTATCAACCTCTGTAAGAATCATAAGAATATCTGCATCTATATCCTCCGCTAGTCTTTCAGCTGCTAAATCCTTATCGATTACTGCTGCTACTCCCTCCAGAGACCCATCTTCCTTTTCTATAACAGGTATTCCGCCACCGCCGCAGGTTACTGTGATTGTAGTATCCCACAATGATTTTATAGTATCCAGTTCCACAATTTTTTTCGGAATCGGTGACGGTACTACCCTTCTCCATCCTCGTCCTGCGTCCTCTTTAACATCATATCCTTTTTCTTCGGCTAATTT
>DAIUCB010000183.1:0-5946 GCA_036846385.1 Bacillota bacterium
ATTATTTCAGCTCTTACCGATACATCAAGCATCGAAACAGGCTCATCTGCCACCATAAAGGAAGGCTCAAGCATCATGGAACGTAAAATTGAAATTCTTTGCAGCTGACCTCCTGAAAGTTCATGTGGATATCTGTTCATAAAATCCTCAGCAGGCTTTAGACCTGATTTTTCTAATGCTTCTATGCATTTTTTTTGTCTTTCTTCGTGTGTAGAACCGATTTTATGAATTTCTAAAGCCCTCATTAGTATTTTTCCTATCGTATGTTTTGGTGCAAAGGTATCATAGGGATTTTGAAAAACTATTTGCACAGTTCTTCTGAATGCTTTAGAATCCTTCTTCATAAGTGTTTCTGCACACTCATTGTTAATAATCAAATCTCCCGATGTCGGTCTTTCAAGCCTCACCAGAATTCTGCCAAGTGTCGACTTTCCGCAGCCTGACTCACCGATAACTCCCAAAACCTCTCCCTCATTGATTGAAAAGCTTATACTATCCACAGCTTTAACCATCAGCTTTTCCTTTGATAACAGCTTTGTGCTTCTTTGTTCATACCATTTGGATAAATTCCTTGCTATGATTACTTCTCTGCCCATCTATATCACCTCCGGGAAATGACATGCTGCCATATGTTTATTTTTTATTTCACGATACTCAGGTCTTTCCGTTAAACATATGTCCTTTGCCTTTAAACATCTTGGTGCGAAAATACAGCCCTTTACTTTTTCCGAAAGATTCGGGAGAGAACCTGGAATAACAACCAGAGCTTCCTTTGGTGCCTTTAGCATCGGATATGATTTTATCAAGCCTTGAGTATAGGGATGTACCGGACTTTCTATAACCTCCTTTACCAAACCAAGCTCCATTAATCTTCCTGCATACATTACGGCAACCTTATCACATACAGTTGCTACAACAGACATGTCATGAGTAATCATAATTCTTGTCATTTCAATAGCCTTCTCAAGTTTCTTAATTTCTCTCAGTATTTGACCCTGAGTCACAACATCGAGAGCTGTAGTAGCTTCATCAAGGATAATAAGAGACGGTTTAAAAAGCAAGCTCAGAGCTATAGATGCCCTTTGAAGCATACCGCCCGACAATTCATGAGGATATAAATTATATACTCTCTCAGAAAGATTAACCAGCTTGAATAATTCTAAAGCCTTGCTTTTTATTTCGGCTCTTGAAATCCTTGGTTCATGTACCCTGTATATATCCTCTAGCTGCTCTCCTATTTTATGAATAGGGCTTAATGAATTCATTGATTTTTGAAAAACAACGGATATATCCTTCCACCTTAGTTTATTGTATTCGTCAGGATTAAGCTTCATCAAATCCTGTCCTTTAAAATATGCTTCGCCGGTAATTTCAGTATCAGCCTCATTCAAAAGTCTTAATATAGCCATTGCAAGAGTTGATTTTCCGCTTCCTGATTCTCCGACTATACCCAGTGATTCTCCATTTTCCAAACTGAAGGAAATATTGTCAGCAGCCAATACCTTTTTATCCTTATTTATATAGGTTACATTAAAATTTTTTACTTCTAATATTGACAATTTATTTCCTCCTTACTGCTTTGATTTTAATTTTGGGTTTAACACAACATTTAAACCGTCACCTATCAGAAAAAAGCTTAATACTAATATAACAGTAGCAATGCCGGGAAAGGTTGAAATCCACCAGGCTGTTGCCATATACGCTTTTCCTTCAAAAATCATCTGACCCCAGCTTATAAGGTTAGGATCGCCAAGTCCCAAAAAGCTAAGTCCGGCTTCCGTAAGTATTGCACCGGCTACACTTAAGGTAGTGTTTGCTATTACAGGATAAATACCGTTAGGTATAATATATCTGAATAATATTTGTATATTTGTTTCACCGATAGCAGTAACGCTTTTAATAAATGTCCTTTCTTTAAGTGCCAAAGCCTGAACTCTCATAAGCCTTGCATTGCTCGGCCATGACGTCAGTCCTATAACTATCATAACATTTATCATGCTGCTGCCAAATATTGAAACTATTATAAGAATAAGAAAAAATGTCGGTATCATCAAAAATATATTTATTATTTCTGATATTACCCTATCTGCCTTTCCTCCATAAAATCCTGCAAAGCCTCCTATTAATGTTCCGAGTATTCCCGATATTGAGGCTGAAACGAGACCTACAACTATAGATGTTCTGGCTCCGTACAATATCATACTGTATACATCCCTTCCTAACCCGTCAGTACCCAGAAAATTTTCCTTACCCGGAACTTTGAGCACTTCACCGAGAACCTTAGGATTATGTGTTGCCAATAATGGCGTTAATGCGACCAGTATTAAAATTACCCCCAGAATTATACATCCGACTTTAAGCTGTATATTTGTATTGATTGCTTTATATAATTCAATCAATATATTTTTTTTATATCTTTCCATAGTCCAACTCCTTTCATTAAGTCATAGCGTCATGAATAAATGTTTTTATTGATATCTGATTCGCGGATCAATATATGCATAAACAAGATCTGTCAATATCATCATTGTAGCTATGGCTACAGATAAGATAAGATAAATAGCCATAATCATCGGATAATCTCTTCTCATTATGCCGTCAAGCATTAGTCTCCCCATTCCCGGCCACGCAAAAACTGTCTCGATTAATGCTGAACCTGTCACAATATATGCCAGACTGATTCCAAATACTGTAATAGTAGGAAGAATCGCATTTTTAAAAACATATTTATTGAATATTTTTTTTTCACTCATACCTGTTGCTTTGAAGGTGGTAATAAAATCCTCGGATAAAACTTGAATAACCGAGCTTTTTGTTATTTTAAAATATGTTGGAATTTGTATCAATGCCAGTGTTATCAGAGGTAGTGCTATATGCTTTACTACATCTGTTACATAAGCTATTCCTTCATAGCTTTTTCTGACATCATGCATGCCTGAGGTAGGGAAAATCTTAAACCTTGTTGCAAACAGCATAATAAACATCAAGCCCAGCCAAAATGATGGCATAGAATTGAAAATATATGAAATCCCCGAAACGCAAATATCAAAAGGCGAATTTTGATTTCTGGCAGCGTAAATACCTAAAACAGTTCCTATCAATACTGCTGCGAGAGAGCCTGACAGTGCCAATAATAACGATGGTCCCATTGTTTCGGATATAAGCTTAGTAACCGGTTCTCCATATAATATAGAATTTTCAAAATCACCTTTTAAAACATTTTTTAAATATGAAGTCAACTGTATGTAAATTGGCTCATTAAGACCATATTTTTCATATAAATGATCAATCATCTCCTGAGATGGGTTATCTCTGCCGGCTAAAATTTTTATAGGATCACCGGGTGCAAGCCTTATAATGAAAAAATTAAAGGTAAAAACCACCAATACAGCGAGCATTCCTGTTAATAATCTTTTTAATATATATTTACTCAATATTTCACATCCCTTCTTATATGTTGTCTGCAGAAATTAATTGTCATTTTAGTAATAATGGCTATATAGTTTATATAGCCATTATTACATAAATATTGGATTCTGCCTGAATTAATTAACAAGCCTTTATTTCATATTAATTTTGTAATATTCGGCAGAACCGACAGTATCCTTAAGATACACATAATGTCCGTCTATATTGTCTTTAGTTATTACTATGTAGCACCATTCTGTAAGAGGAATCACAGGAAGATCCTCAGACAGCACTTTTTGGAATTCCTTATATATTTCTGCTCTCTTTTTAATATCGGTTTCTACATTTCCTTTATCTAATAATCCATCTATTACAGGGCTGGAGTATTTCATATAATTCAATATTCCGCCTGTACCGACACGAATTCTCATATTGTCGGGGTCAGGACCATGATACCCGCCTATTACAGCTATATCAAACTTACCTGTCTGGAGTCTTTCATCCCATGCTGCATATTCAAGTGTTGTAATGGTTGTCTCAATACCTATTTCCTTTAAATTAGCCTGAACTATTTTGGCAATATCAGAGAAAACAGCAAATTGGAAAATAACAATCTCCGCATCTTTGATTCTGACTCCGTTGGCATCTGCTTTATATCCGGCTTCATCCAACAGCTTTTTAGCCTTTTCTATATCTCTTGCAGGCAGTTTATATTTGTCTGTATATGCCCATGACACAGCAGGTGTATAAAAGCCTTCTGCAATTTTAGCATAACCTTTATGTGCTTTTTCCACCATTTCTGCTCTGTCTAATGCCATTGCTAGTGCTTTTCTGACCTTAACATTGCTCCAAGGATCCTTTTGCATATTCGTTACCAAATACTGTCTGTCAGCACTAATCATTGTTTCGATTTTTGTATTAGGTGCTTTCTCCAAGGTAGGCATAGCTGCAGGTGATACTGCTGCAGCCAGGTCAATTACATCAACCTCACCGTTTAAATACGACTGAACAACAGTATTTTCATCGGGAATTATTTTGTAAACGATTTTATCAATTTTAGGTCTGCCTAAAAAATAGTCATCAAATGCTTCAAGAGTTATACTTACTCCCTTTTTATGCTCAACAAACTTAAATGCTCCGGTACCTACAGGCTTTTGATTGGCGGGATTATTGAGCCAGTCGGTTCCCTCATACAAATGCTTCGGCAGAATACTTACATAAGACAGAACACTCAGCAGCGCCGCACTTTTCTTACTTAAATTAAAAACAACCGTATTGTCATCAGGGCATGTTATTTCTTTTACTGCTTCAAATCTTTCAACATTCATACCCTTTTCCTTGATAACAGTATCAAATGTAAATTTAACATCCGCAGAAGTAAATTTCGTGTTGTCATGCCACTTTACATTGTCGTGCAAATGGAAGGTATAGGTCAGACCGTCATCAGATACCTCATATTTTGTAACTAAATCAGGTATTATAACACCGGCCACAGAGGACTGAAATAAACTGCTGAATATATTGGCCCCCGGATATCCTCCTGCACCGCTTACTGCATTACCGTTAAAATGTACCGGCTCTGAAGAAGCTGCAACTACCATTACCTTTTCCTCTCCGTTATTTGAAACATTACCGGAGGGTGAACATGCTGCTAAGCTTGAAAGTAATAAAACAATTAATAACATAGAAATTACCTTTTTACATTTTTTCATAAAATCCTCCTAATATAATTTTATATAAACGTTTTCATATTAATTAATTAAATATATAAAACGTCTCAATTTAATTTACTAATCAGGTACTCAGGAACGCAAATATAATGATAGTGTATACCTTCGCATATTATGCTTACATTACCTGTTTTAATCGCTTCCACTAATATTTTATGATTATTGCCTAGAATCTCCATGCAAATATATTTTGCATTATACATTGTATAAAAGGTTGCTACATTTGCACCGTCTGTTGTACTCCACAAATTTAAAAGCCTTTTTTTTCCCGATTCCTTAACAATCGCCTTGTGGAATTCCTGATCCCATTTAATTATACCTACTAAATCATCAGATTGGGCAGCATGCTCTATTTCCTTTATTGCATTTTCCATAATCCTTATGGAACCTTTTGAATATCTTCCGTTGCAAATTTTAACTGCTAATGCTTCAAGACTCGATCTTATCAGATACATTTCAGTCATATCTTCAGGTGTCAGTGTAGTGACAGAGCAACCCTTGTTAGGTAAATATGTGACAAGACCTTCTTGCTCTATTTGTCGCAATGCTTCTCTTACTGGACCTCTGCTTATACCAAGCTCCTTTGCTAATTCATTTTCATTAATCTTTGACCCTTGCTTAATTTCTCCTTTTAATATTTTTGATTTTACATAAATAACAACTTTTTCTCTTAAAGTTTTGTAAGACATTTTTCCTATCAAATATTCACCTCTTTTTTAACAGTTATTTAGTATTATTATAAATCATTTTACATTAAAGTGCACCCCTTTGTCAAGACAAAAATTTTTAAAAAATAAGTTAGGTTGAC
>DAIUCB010000184.1:0-5942 GCA_036846385.1 Bacillota bacterium
AAGAGTGTATCTGAGAGTATTCGGATCCTGATTAGCATAGCCGCAATTCATCAATGTATTTATAAGTCTTAATGTAGTACTTGAAGGCATTTTTACTTTCATTGAAATATCCTGAAGTCTGAGAGGCTCTCTGCTTTGAGCCATCGTTTCAATTATCTGCAATACCTTTTCAACAGATTGATTTAATTTTGCCGATTTCTGCAGCATTTTTTCCTCCGTAAAAATTTCACTATTTAATAAGTGAAATTTTATCATATATCATTAATTATATCAATATTATTTTGATGATTGGATAAAAGCGATTATTATTATGTTGACATCAAGACATATAAATGATAATATTAATATAATGAAATTCAATTTCACATAGTGAAATATATACAATAAAATTAAATTCGTAAAAGGAGAAAATTATGAAAAACCACAAATTAGTAATGATTCCCGGACCTACTCCGACAGTAAGATCAATTACGGAGCAAATGGGTAGAGAAACGGTAGCTTTTGGAGATCCGGCATTCGTTAAGGATTTTAAGGAATTAGTTATTGACCTGAAGGAATTATTCAGAGTTGACGGAGAATGCTTCGTCGTAGCAGGAACAGGTACTATGGCAATGGAAATGGCTGTGGCAAATGTTACAAAAAGAGGAGATAACGTACTGGTTGTTTCAAACGGATTCTTTGGCGACAGGTTTATCGATCTTTGCGAAAGAAAAGATTTAAATGTTGATGTTTTATCAGCACCATGGGGTGAAGTAGTATCCCCAGAAGCTATAGAAAATAAATTAAAGGAAAAAAAGTATGCGGCGATAACCGTTACACATGTAGACACATCAACAGGTGCATGTGCACCTATTCAACAAATCGGAGGAATACTAAAAAAATTCCCCGAAACTGTTTATATAGTTGACGGAGTGGCTGCAACAGCAGGTGAGAGAGAATATGTAGATGATATGGGAATAGATATATTATTCACCGGCTCACAAAAAGCATTTGGTGTTGCACCGGGGCTTGCCATATTATGGGCAGGTAAGAAAGCTCTTGCAAGAAGAAAAGCTTTAGGAACTATACCTGAATTTTACATAGATTTTGAAAAATGGATACCGATAATGAACGATCCTTCCAAATACTTTGCAACTCCTGCAGTCAATATGATTTGGGCACTTAAGGAGTCAGTAAGATTATTAAAAGAAGAAGGAATTGAAGAAAGGTATGACAGACATACAAAGGTTTCAAAAGCAATTCATTTGGCTCTTGAGTCATTGGGCTTTAAAATTCTTGCAAAGCAGGAAAACAGATGCTCAACTCTTTCCAATGTATTGTACCCTGAAGGAATTGATGATGTTGAATTCAGAAAGGTAATGTCTGAGGAGGGAGCAATGGTTGCCGGTGGATTAGCAGCCTATGCAGGCAAATTGTTCAGATTAGGACATATGGGCAATATTGACGATCATACGGTGTATTCTGTAATGGCCGCTATAGAGAGAACGCTGATTAAATTAGGATATAAGTATGAAAAAGGAATAGGACTTAAGACCTTGATAGAAAATATGTAATACAAATACGACTGCCGGAAGAGGGAAAGAAATTATCAAAAAAGATTAGCTCACATAAAGTAAGCTAATCTTTTTTTAATGAGAATCTTTAAAAAAGTAGTATAAAAAAGACAATTATGCAAATATTACTAATAATGTAAAAAGTATTGTTAATATTGAGGAGGCTAAAATGTTTTTTGTCAATGAATTAAAGAGGATTTTAGATAATGGAATAATAATCATTTTTTTAATAATCAGCTATTTTCTTATTTTTAGAACAAGCAAGTAGCTTAAACGTAAAAATTATCACAGAAATTATAAAATAGTTAAATTTACAGGCATAATGTATGGGATTTTGGCAGTGGCAGCGGCAGTAGTAATAAATATATAAGGATGTGATGAAATGAATAATACAGATAATAATAAGAAAACGAAAATTGAAACAGATTTAAACAAAAATATTAATAAGCTTAAAGAAATATTCAAAGATGTAGATGATATAATTTACAGATTTTTGGAATTTGGACAAAATCAAAAAATAAAAATGACAATTGTATATGTTGACGGAATGACTAATAAGGAAGCGGTAAGCGAATATGCCGTGGATACTTTGATGGGTAATCTTGACTTGACAGAACTGGAGAAAAACCCCGATAAGGAGCTGCAGGGTGCAATAGCAAAGACCAGCATATCAATTTTGGAGGTAAAATCCGTACTTACCTTGGAAGATGCTGTAGATAAGATTCTCTCTGGAGAGACAATTTTACTTATTGACACATGCTCCAAGGGTATAATGCTGTCCTCAAGAGGATGGCCGATGAGAGGCATATCTGAGCCTGCTACAGAAACTGTATTAAGAGGTGCAAGAGACGGCTTCAATGAAACAATGAAGGTCAATTTAACACTTATCCGCAGGAGAATAAGGGATCCTAAGCTAAAGATTAAATATATTCAAATCGGCAACAGATCAAAAACGGATGTAGCTGTAATTTATATCGAGGATATAGTTAATAAAAAGGTATTGGATGCAGTCCAAAAAAGACTCAACAATATTGATATAGATGCAGTACTTGAAAGCTCATATATCGAGGAGCTGATAGAGGATGATAACTTTTCACCCTTTCCCCAGCTTGAAAACACAGAGAGACCTGATGCAGCGGCATCGGCATTGCTGGAGGGACGAGTTGTAATTGCAGTAGACAATACGCCTACTGTACTGATGGCACCGGCAATTTTCACTGCTTTTATGCAATCCTCGGAGGATTATTACGAACGGTGGCTTTCAGCATGTATGATAAGAATAATCAGGTATATAGCATTGCCTATAACAATATTGCTGCCTGCAATGTATGTTGCAATTACTTCCTTCCATCCAAATATGCTTCCGACAAAGCTTGCACTGTATGTAGCAGCCTCAAGAGCTAATGTTCCGTTTCCCGCATATCTGGAAGCTTTTATATTAGAGCTGGTAATTGAACTTATCAGAGAAGCAGCCCTTAGAATTATAGGCCCTGTAGGCTCTACAATAGGGTTGGTGGGAGGTCTGGTAATAGGGCAGTCGTCAGTAGAAGCAGGACTGATAACACCTCTTGCAGTTATTGTAGTAGCCTTAACCTCCATAGCATCCTTTACCGTACCAAGCTATAATTTTTCCACATCTCTCAGGATGGTTAGATTTGCTTTCATTTTTCTGGCTGCAACTATGGGTTTGTTTGGAATATCAATAGGACTATGCTTGTTGATTGTTCATCTGTGTACTCTAAAAAGCTTCGGAGTATCTTATTTATCGCCATTTTCAAGCTTTATAGAAAATAAGAAGGATTTAAAGGATACCGTCATAAGACATAGAATTAATGACTTAGTACATAAGCCTCAATATTTAAAATCAAATAAAGAGAAGGGGTTATAAATGTTTGAAAAGAAAATAACACCATATCAAAATGCGTCAATACTTTTACTGATATCCTTTGGTTTTCAGACAATGCTGATGCCTATAATACTTTCCGCAGTTGATGGACCTGTAGGATGGCTGGCAATTGTGGCAGGAGCATTAATACTGTTTTTTATAATAAGACCTATAAACAAGGTAATGGATAGATATAAAAATGATACAATAGTTGGAATTGCAAAAAGAGTTTTCCCAAAATATATATCAAAATCAATCGGAATATATTACATTCTTTTGTTTATTATTGCAAACGGCTGGCTGATGAAGGATTTCGGAGAACAAATTAAGCTTTTGATGCTTTACAAAACGCCAATCAGCTTAATAATTATAACAATACTATTGACTGCCTCCTATGCTGCAAAAAAGGGCATTCAGACAATTGCACAGGTAGCTCATATAACCGTATTGTTTGCATTCGTCCCGTATTTGGCTGTGATAGTGTTTTCGACCTATTACTCAAATTATACCAATATATTTCCGATGTATCCGATAGACATAAAGGGAGTTATGGAAGCTGTTCCAAATACTGTTTTCGGTTTTTTCGGATTCTCAATACTAATGTTTTCAAACAGTCATGTGGAGCCGACTGAAAAAAATATGCTGCTGAACAAAAAGTTTATTATTATCAGCATGGCAATCTATATAGCAAGCTATATCCTAATAGTAATTAAATTCGGAATGTCTGAAGCAGTTAAGCTGGTATGGCCTTTTTTATCGGTTATGAAATTTGTAAATATACCCGGGTTTTTCTTTGAGAGTACCGAAATAGTCGGTATGTCCTTTCAAATAATAGTTACCTTTACATGTGTATGCATTTTGATGCATTTTACCAACCTTGTATTGGAGGAAACACTGGATACAAAGGAAAACGGATATTTCATATTCATACAAATTCCGATACTATATATAACTGCTGCCGTACTGCCGGGTATGTACATGTTATACCCATATATAAAAATACCTGCATATATATTTAGTGCATTAAATTTAATTATACCGCTGTTTATAATATATATGGATAAAAAGAAAACTCCGGTAAAGGAGCAATAAGGAGGCAGTTATGAAAATAAAATTAATTTTTATAATACTTGCAACATTTTTGCTGACAGGCTGCTGGGATAACGTAGAAATAAATGACAGAGAATATATATTTGCAGTAGGGGTAGACAAGGGAAAGGACGGAAAATTATCCTTTGTTGCTGAAATACCAAAAATAAACGAAGGCAGTGAGGAGCAGCGTATAATATATATCGAAGAAAGCACTGATTTTGCAAGCTTCTATAACAGCAGCTTTTTAAGATCAGACAAGGTAATATCAGACAGATTGATGCAGGTAATTGTAATAGGTGAAAGCGTGGCAGCCGATTCAGAGTTGTTGAAAAAAATATTTGATGAAATACAACGTTCACCTCAAATAAACAGGAGAGTAAAAATAGCCGTAGCAAAGGGCAGTGCAAAGGACATCATTACTACTGAAATACCAAGGAATCCTATTGTAGGCAGATATCTGAGCGAAATGCTCATTAAATTGAAAAAATCCAATTATCAGGACATCTATACCTTTGATGAAGCCTTGCTGAATTTACAGGAATATGGAAGCGGTATGATTCCCGTAGTAGAAAAGCATGAGGACAGCTTGAAAATAGAAAGCTCTGCAATAATGAAGGACTATAAGCATATAGGTAATCTCAATAATGATGAAAATGAAATAATTATGCTGCTAATAGAGCCAAAGACCTCAAATTTAAAGAACATGAGCGTAAGCATCGATGATTCAAATATATCGTTAGGTGCAGTAAATATAAAGGTAACGGACAAAATAAAATTAAACGGAGATAAGCTGACGGTAGATTATTATGTATCCTTGTATTGCTACATTGATTCCTTTACATTAAACAATAAAAGTTTGGCGGATATTAATTTCATATCAAGAATAAAGGATACGGCAACAAAGCAAATATCAGAGCTGACAGACAACACAATAAGCAAGCTGCAAAAAACATATAAGGCAGATGTAATGAGAATAAAAGGAAATTTAAATAAGTTCCATAATAAGGAATATGACAAGATTAAGGATAAATATGAACAGGTGTTTGCAGATGCAGACATAAAGGTTCATTACGTAATGGATATAAAAAGCACAGGATTAGTAAAATAAAAATTTAGGGGTGAAAATATGAGATATAATAAGAAAATAATAATATCATTAATACTGGTAATTTTAGCGGTAACAATATCATATGGAGCAGAAGCATACCAAAGTATGTCGAAAATCAACAACAAGGTAATTCGGCTTCATGTAATAGCAAATTCTGATACATACGAAGATCAACAGTTGAAATACAAGGTGAGGAACTGCATAATAAGCTCCTTTGATAAGGAATTTGAAATAGTATCCTCCAAGGATGAAGGGCAAAATATTATAATAAACAAAATCGATGATATCAGAAGGCTGGCATCAG
>DAIUCB010000185.1:0-5937 GCA_036846385.1 Bacillota bacterium
GGGCCTTTAGCTCAGTTGGTTAGAGCGCCCGGCTCATAACCGGTAGGTCCAAGGTTCGAGTCCTTGAAGGCCCACCATTAGTATTAAAGGAGTGTAGTTCAGCTGGTAGAGCGTCGGTCTCCAAAACCGAATGTCGTGGGTTCGAGTCCTGCCACTCCTGCCATTTAAGACAGGATATTAAATATATTAACGGGGCGTAGCGCAGTTTGGTAGCGCATCTGGTTTGGGACCAGAGGGCCGCGGGTTCAAATCCTGCCGCCCCGACCAGTAATTTTAGGGCTTATAGCTCAGGTGGTTAGAGCGCACGCCTGATAAGCGTGAGGTCGATGGTTCGAGTCCATCTAAGCCCACCATAGTCAAGCCGAATATTATATATTCTATAAAACTACTTCTTTTTCTTTGAACAACTACTAAAATTGAATATTTTAGTGGGCCTTTAGCTCAGTTGGTTAGAGCGCCCGGCTCATAACCGGTAGGTCCAAGGTTCGAGTCCTTGAAGGCCCACCATAATGCCCAGATAGCTCAGTCGGTAGAGCAGAAGACTGAAAATCTTCGTGTCCGTGGTTCGATTCCGCGTTTGGGCACCAATATAAAATGCGTATACTTTTAATTTATGAGGTATACGCATTTTGTTTTGCAAATTAATTTATTTTATTGCGAGTACTACTAAATGTAAGTGAAATTATTTCATAAAAATTGAATCTAAGATTTTTCTTATTATAATTATTATATTATTATAACATACTTCATTGTTGAATTTCAGCGGAATGAGGTTTTTCTTGATTCCTTTAATAGCAGTATATTTGGTAATATTCATATCATCATTATTAATAAAGTAAAATTCCTTTATATCATTATTTTTGAAAAACTGAACCGGTATTTTTATTTCTATATTCTGAGTTCCTAAGTCTGTTTTCAGGTCATAATTAATAGATGGAATAATAAAATCAGTTTTTAAATCGGAGATTATATTAAAATTTCCTATAAGAACATTTTTTTTAAATTTAAAGTCTGAATAATTTATTTTAATGATGAGATTGTTACAATAAATTATCTCATCATATAAGTTTATTATACTTTCAAACAATAAAGGAAGATTATAGACATCATAATAATTATGCTGTAATATCAAGCTTGAAAATTCCTTTCTTGGCTCTATTTTATATGCTTCATACAGAATTATGACATCTTGTCCTGATATTGTATCGTCTCTTTTTAAGTTAAAATAATCCTCTACTGTTTTAAGCTTAAGATCATTTATTAAAAGCTTATTTTTATTATGACGTATATCGTTATATAAATCAATTTTAATAAAGTTATCTAAATTAAAGTTGATATCATATTGACGTGACTTACTTGTAATAAACGGAATATCAAAGGTATTTCCGTTATAGGTAATGACATATTTTTTATCCTTTATTAAGGTTTTAAAGTATTCAAGCATTTCCTTTTCGTCATGTTTGTATTCACAAAATAATTGATAAATTTTAATATTATGTATCTCCGGGATAAGTATTGTAATCGATATAATATTGCAGCATTTATGTGATAAGCCTGTTGTCTCTATATCAAAGAAAAATACTTCATTTAGCAGCAGGTTAAGATTTTTGTTTTCAATTATTAGGTTATTTGCATCTAAACAATTTATTATCATGAGTTTCTCCAATAATTTTCCTTTTGTTATTTACAATTATTTGGTAATATATATATAAGACTTATTTATATCCTCAATAATATGCAGGGGGCGTATTTTATTGTATATTTTTATATCTGTTTTTTTAGTTTATGTTCTTGGAATTATTGCTTATGAATATAATATTTTTTACTATTTTTTTATTATTGTTTTTGCTCTGCTTTTATATAATACTATAAAAACCAAAAAATTTATATATAATATTGTTATAATTGTGTTTTTGATTTTATCCTTTGTTAATTGTTATTATAATTCAAAATCTGTCTTGACTCAATATATTAATGAAGAAATAGAAATAACTGCTGAATTAAAAAGTATGAATAAACCTTCAAATAATAATTCACGGTTTTACAGCTACAATGCTGCTGTAACCTGCATAAATGGAAAAGCTCTTAATTTAAAGGAAAATACAATTATTTATGTTGCAGATGATATTAAACCCGAAGCTAATACAATAGTTAAATTAAATGGCAAGGTAACTGATTTAGCATTTGGAAAAAATAATTTACTGTTTAATTATAAACAATATTTGAGATCTAAAAAGGTATATGCAGTAATATTTTGTACTGATAATCCAAAAACTCAGCAAAAAAATTATTCATTGTTTAATAAAATATCAAACAGCTTTGTAGGATATACTGAGCAATTGTTTAAAAGCAAATTGGATGATAAAAATGCCGATATTATTTTAGCAATTATTTTAGGTGATGTTGACTATCTTGACGATGGTTTTTATGATAATATTAAAGCTATGGGTCTAGCACATATATTTGCTGTTTCCGGTTCTCACATTGTGCTTATGTATGGTGTTTTAATTAAACTCTTTATGTTAACAGGTTTAAAACGAAAATACAGCTGGATAATTACCTGGACAGTAATTTGGATATATGGGTTTTTAATCGGGTTGCCATTATCAGTAGCAAGAAGTCTTGTAATGTTTACTTTTTTATTCGGCTCAGAGGTATTATACAGAAGATATAGTTCTCTCAATTCAATTTCATTGGCAGCATTAATATTAACCGTAATTAATCCGTTTTGGATTTACGATGCAGGATTTATTTTATCTTTTTCAGCATCTTTAAGCTTAATACTGTATAATAAATTCATATTGAAAAATTCAAATAACAAAAATAAATTTGCTGTAACTTTTAAAATATACATATTTCTGAATTTGTTTATGCTGCCTATAATGGCATATTATTTTAATTATATTCCCATAATGGGGATATTGTACAATATTCTGCTGATTCCTGTGTTCACTTATTTATTAACATTTGGATTTATACTTTTGATTTTTAACAATATTTTTTGGTGTTTTTTTGTCATTCCGTTCAAGATTTTTGATTTCAGCTTGTATATCTTGAGATGCTTTATCGATTATACGGAAGGCTTTGTGTTTAATGGAATTACAATACCTACTCCTTCTACCTATGAAATTATATTTTTTTATACATTTATTACTTTCATTTTATACATATATTATGATAAAAATTTTAGCTTCAAAGCTTTAGGATTCAGCATATTAATAGGTTTTTATTCATTAACATTTGTAATTATTCCATTGACTGATAATGCCGCGTACTTTAACATTGTGGATGTTGGGCAAGGAATGTTTTCAACTTTATCCTATAAGGATATTAATCTTATATTTGATTGTGGAAGTACAAGTAATAAAAATCTCGGTAAATATACCGCAGTACCATATTTAATTAAAAAAGGCATTAATAGAGTTGATGGTATTTTTATCAGTCATTGGGATACGGATCACTATTCTGCAATTAATGATATAATAAACAGCAGTAACATTAATGTTAAAAAAGTATTTTCTTCCCGATATAAAGAAAATATAGATTGCGATATTTCAATAATAAATAAAAATACTTATTCTAATATAAAAGATAGCTTAAATCTGGAAATCCTGTGGCCTGAAAAAACTTTTACATACGATGATATTAACAATACCTCTCTTGTGATATTAATAAGCTTTAACGGAAATAGTATTTTAATTCCCGGAGATATAGAGGAATTTGCAGAAACTATGATTGTACAAGATTTGATGCCGGTAGATATTTTAGTTGTGCCTCATCACGGCAGCAAAACCTCCTCAAGCGAGGAATTCGTTTCATCATGTATCCCTAAAATTGCAGTTATGAGTTATGGAAAAAATAATTATGGAATTCCTTCTGTTGATGTGATTAACAGATATAATAAAGTAAAAAGTAAATTATTTTCAACTTTTGAACATGGTGAAATAAATTTTATTTTAAAAAATGATAAAATATATTATAATACATATATGAGAGTTAAATCAGAAAATTTTTATGAGCTTTATTTTATTTGGATTATACCAAAGCTGCTGCTGTTTTTAATGTTTATAATCAAAATAATGCTTCACATGGAGAAAAAGCATTATAATAAGCTGCAGTCGGACAATTTTTAGTCTGAAAGCTCTTAGAGATTTACTCTGAAATGCTTTTACTATTTTAAAGAAGAGGTAAAAATGAGCTATAAGGTTGTTTTAGATTTAATAAATAAAAAATGTTTACCGGTCTGTATAATATTATACGGTTCAGAGGACTATCTAATAGATAAGGCTGTAAAGAATGCTAAAAATAAATATATCGACAAGGATTATGAGGATATTAATTATATTGAATTTGAAAAAATCGAGGATAATTTCAAATCCTTTCATGAGGCTGTAACGACTTTCCCGTTTATGTCTGATAAAAAGCTGTGTATTGTAAAGGAATCTGATTTTATTACCTCAACGGGAAGCTTAAACAAAGCTGATGAAGATAAGCTGTTGGAAATTATTGAGAAAAATTACGACTCTTGCATTTTAATATTTCTCATTAAGAGTGGGAAGCCTGATGCCAGAAAGCGTATTGTAAAAAGACTTAAGGATAACAAGGCAGTTTATGAAGTCAGCAAGCTGAACGAGCCGGAGCTGAATAAGTATATTGCAGAATATTTCAAAAAAAATGGTGTTGCGATCAGTGCCGGAGATATTGATTATATTGCTGTAAATACAGGTTATTTAGATTATGAAAGCACTGTTACTCTATATGAGGTTAATAATGAAATCAATAAGCTTGTTTCATATTGCGCAGATAAGAAAAGCATAAACAAGGAAGATATAGACAATCTTATGATTATTTCTGTTGAAATGAATATTTTTAAGCTGGTGGATTATATTTGTGAGGGAAAAAAAGACAAGGCATTTCAAATACTTGAGGAAATGCTTTTAAATAACACACCTGAACAATATATTATTCATATGATAATAAGACAATACAGATTATTATATCAATATATATTATTGACAAACAAGGGGTTTGGAATGGAGTACATAATGGATAAAATGAAAATAAAAAGATTTGTTGCATTAAAGCTTTCAAATTTATCTAAAAAACTAACTTTAAAAAAAATTGAAGTATATATGGATAAATTTTTAGAAATAGATAGAAATATTAAAATCGGCTTGATTGATAAAAGAATAGGACTTGAAATAATAACGAACGGAATTATAAAGTAAGCTTAATATTGATTCATTCACAATAAAAATGACCGAATTTTCGGTCATTTTTATTTTTTCCAGAGATTCATCAACTAACATCACATTTCTTTGTTTATGAGGTTAGTTGATGAATCTATCGGACTGAATTATAGCTTCAGAGGTGGTGGTAATCCACCAACTGAACCAATTTAAAAGCATTAAGCTATTTTATTTAATCTATGAGCTAACCTGCTAACTTTTCTTGAAGCTGCATTTTTGTGAATAGTATTTTTAGCAGCTGCCTGATATAATTTTTTCTCACATATAGATAAGCATTCTTTAGCTTTTTCGAAATTACCTTCACTCAAGGCTGCTTCAAACTTCTTTATATAAGTTTTTATTTCTGATTTTCTGCTTTTATTTACTTCAGTTTTTTTGTTTATAACTAAAATTCTTTTTTTAGCTGATTTAATATTTGCCAATATTTTCACCTCCTTTTGTCCATTTAATATATTAACACTATTATTATTATAAAGTGAAATATTCAAGACAGCATACCAATTATACAGGTAATTCAAACAAAAATCAATAGAAAAGAATAAAAAAATCAAAAATTTAAATAATAACTTATTATATTATATTTTTCAATATTATGAGAAGAATAATCAAATTGATATAAGTTATTTATTAATAACTCAACTTTCCCACCAGGGAAAAGTTAATGTACCTTGAAAAATGAATATATTTC
>DAIUCB010000186.1:0-5890 GCA_036846385.1 Bacillota bacterium
CATATTCACCATTGCCATAACTCCAAGGTTCAAGCGTATAGACTAGTTTCTCCTTCGAACTGTCCGATAATGGTGCCTGCATAATTTTCCCATCATTTGCTTCGTAATATACATATCCATCTGCAACACAAACGCAATCACTCAGTTCTCCGGCGTAAATACCCTCACTTTGTTTAGGTCTGTCCTTTGATATGGTTATTTCAAAACTATCGGTATCATCAGAGCTTATTACAAGACCTTTTTCATAATTGTAACTATAATTCCAGCCAAATTCATTAACACAGTATTGCCAAGTCATAGGAAGATATTTCTGTACTGCCAAATCAAAACCAAAACTGCTAATCAAAAGTACAACAACTGCAATCAAGCAAACTACTCTTTTATTCAATTTTATATACCTCTTTTTTCAATAAACTTTATAAATATCTTCCCCTCATGACTTCCATGCAACGTCACTTTTTCATGAAGAGGTTCATCATTCTCATTTGACCATAAAACCTTATACCCTCTTATTCTTTCTATAATTAATTATGGGAGAGTGGGGATGGACCTTTCCAATTAAAGGTCCGTCCCTTCAATTTACTTTCTTGTAATAACTTAAGTGACAGGCACTGTCATTAATATTCCAATACCCAGCTGTATCTGAACCAACTCGGACAATAAGATTTTCTTCTTGAAGCATTTTCATATTTCTTCTTATTGTCCTTGTAGCTTTATTTAATTTTTCACTTATCTCTGCCTGAGTTATATATTTGTCTTGCTTAATAAGACTAATAATACTTTTTTGCGTTTTATTAAGTTTAATAATTTCTATATCGTCATTCTCACGGACATTCTCACGGACATTCTCACGGACAATTTCTATAGGGAAATTAACCTTTAAAAAATTTGGGCTAAATTTAAATATATTTTTATCATATACTTTTAATATTCTCTGAACACCGGATCCAAGTTGCTCAACTAATTTAACATCTTTGAATACTCGCATAAGTTCTTTATTCCTAGGTGCAGAAATACCATCGAAAAACTCTTCTTGACTTAATTCTTGTGGCAAACCTCCTGATGATGTAATCACAAATTTATCATAGAAGATTTCAAAAACAGGAGGTATACCGTTAGAATAATCATTGTGAATTATTGCATTAATAACAGCTTCTCTTAATGCTGTAGGATCTACAAGACGTTTTTCTTTTCGTATTGTTGATGTAATTTCAGTCTTTGTGATATTTTCAATATCTAATTTATTTAGAATATTCTCTGTTGCCTTTATCAACGAGCAATAACCAAATTCTGCATTCTCTATTAAGTCAACTTTATCAGTTCCCGAATACTTGGCGACTTTCATAGAAATACCATTGTCATCAGCCAATAAATATGCTGCATAATTAAACTTATTTTCTTCAGTATATAATTCCAAATTATTTAAAAACTTTTCATTTAAATCATAACCGTTTTCTTCATAATAAATCTTAAGTTGCTTAAATGTTAGATCTTGCCTCGGTGCTAAGAGCTTTCCAAGCGAATTTCTAATGCGTCTTGAATATAAAGAATCAATCATATCCATGGTCATCTGTTGAACAGTAGTACCCACCCTTAATAAACAACCATTTGGAGACATACCATATTTTTTGATATAATATGGCTTTTCAGGACCGCTCGATATTATAATTTTGACAACATCCTTGCTATCCATATTAACAGTAATTACATCAAACAATCCCATTGTTGAAGGATATATGTTATTTTTTATTCTATCCACTATTCTTTTTTGAATGTCATCAGAGTCTTCAACGCCTGAAACTACCCCCTCATCAGCAATACCTATATATATTTCTCCGCCTTCAGCATAATTCAAAAAACCTACTACTTCCTTCTCCAAACTATCATTTAATTCTCTTTTGAATTCAACACGGTTGCTTTCATTCATAAATACCCCACCTATTCAAATATTTTTTAAATATTTTATCATATAGCTATTATACTATAATTTAAATATATTTAAACCGAAATTTTTTATTTAATTTCAGCGCAATCCTCTTCAAGGGAAAAGGGGACGAACCTTTCCAATTGAAGGTCCGTCCCCACTCTCTCTATTTTACCTTTATACTCTGTGCGATCTATTACGAATACAGCTTACTAAACAAATCTTTGGAGTAATCTTTTATGTCAATGAAATTCAACATTTTATATTTCTCTTTAACATTATCAAAGTATGACTCAATGTCCGTTTTTTTAATAATCCTATCAGAGCCTTCTTCATCATTTAAACCTCGTCTGGCTAACCGCCACGGTTCTCCTGAATGTGTCATATTCTCTAGGATTTTTCCACTATAGCATCCAAAGTATAAAATAATGTAATCCAGTAACTCCTTTTCAGTCTCTGTCAAACTGATATCCTCAAATGATAACTCTTTCTCTTCTATTGGGGTATATCCATAAACTCTGTACTTATAATAAACATTACGATACACAGGACCGTGTGCCCAAGCTTCACAATCTTCCTCAAACATAAATGAATCAGTAAAAGCTTTTTGAAATCCTTGAGCAAAATATAATAACTTTTGCAATGCAAGTGGCGTAATTTCTGATGTTTGAATTAATAAATATTTTACAGCGGATTCAAGTTTATTATTTTCATTTACAGATGCTATATTTATACTATCGATAGCTGTCATACTTTTCCGATAAGCTACAGGTGAAATGTTAGCTTTATTTTTGTCCAAGAGCTCTCGATAATAATCTTTATCATCGAGAATTCGCTTTAGTATCTCAGAATAAGGCTTTGTTGGTGTATCTCCATCTACATATCTAGTCAATGTTCCTTCTCCCCATCCAAGCAATAAAGACAAAGGTCGTTTCCCAATATCGTATTTCACTAAAATTTTTCCAATATCATCTACTTTGATTAAATTTTCGACTTCTCTGTATACATTATCAAGCATCCTTAAATTATAATCTCTAATCTCCGGTACAAAAATCTCTTCCTTACATTCATCACAATAAGCTACTTTACCGATATATTTAAACTTTTTTCCTTTAATTTCTTTTTCTTTATCAACCGTCTTTACGTAGTACGCAACAGTATCGCGGCACTTTTCACAAAATCCTTTCATTCAAATTTCCTCCTTTTTTTAGTGGTCAGTTAAAAACTTTTGAGGATTCTGCTTCCTTGTACTCAAATGACACACTCCTTATCTAGGAGTATACCTAATTATACTACTTTTAAACCATTTTTGCAAAATTTTTGTGTCAATTAATACATTTTTTATGCTGCTCGATATTTATTTCTAGGTGTAGCAATTACTTCGAAAAATGATTATTCATAATCACAACAACTACATCTCTCTCAGCATTCCGTCAATTATTTTTTTCTTTCCAACATCCTTCAAATAAATATTAAGCCGAACTAATTTATCAAAATCAGTAGCCATCAATTTTTTTGATTCATTTATCAGAAAGCTCTTTAATTTATTTTTATATCTGACCGGAAGCATCCTGCAGATAAATAAAAAATACTGTTTTTCTACCTTATCCCAATCATATATGCCTCTGTTGTTATTAATGAAATTTTTGATAATATCAACTATAGCATCATATAACGGATTTTTTGATAAACCTAATGAGGAATTGTTTTTAATTGAAGTTTTAGAAATAATTTCAAGTATAAAAGAAACATCCTCCAACGTCCTTAGCTTATTACTTTCCTTTATTTCAAAAACAAATTCATCTTGGACTTTAGCATCCATCAGCCGATATGCAAAAATCCCGGGATATTTATTTCTTTTAAATACAAGCAGATAATTTATAATCAAGGATACTTTTGTATTATTACTGCATTGCTCCAACATAGCATCCACATGAGCAACATATGTTTTTAAGCTATTTTTCAGCTTCCTTTCACTCATCCTTGGCTTAATTCCCATACTTTTCTCTCTTTCAACAAACTCCAAGCTGCTGATAGTACGGTATATAGGTGTGGTCAACAAAGCAAATCCAATATTCCGGTTTAGTTCATCATCATCCTTAAGCAAATCCGATATAAAGCTATCCGAAAGCTTTACAGACATATGACCGCTTGCTATATTGAGAAGAAGTAATTTAGTTTCATCCCGCCTAATAAGACTTTCAAACTTCTTTACATCAGATAAATAGAGAATCTCTGCCGCCTGAAACATTTCGATATAATCATAATAATTAAAATCAACAAAACGAGTTATGAACTCGTACTTATTCTCAAAAAGATTATCATTCAACTCAATCTTGATAGAAATCATCTCTGATTTTCCGGACAGTAAAATACATAATCCTCCATATAAACAATTAATGAGCTTATTTTTCTCAAGCTCATCCTTAATTTCATCAACACAATCCAGATTTCGTCTCAACAAAGCAAGTACAATAATCAAGGTGTGAATATTCTTCTCCCGACCATTTACAGATTTTAAAAAATCGCTCAATTCCCAAATAATTGCTGCATTTTTCTTTCTTGAAAAAATTCCGTTGATTTTACGTTTAAAATCAATTTTAGAACAAGTATTATTCCATCTATCATTAATTAATTCACTCAACTCTTTAATTACCCTTTTATCCATTATTCTATCTCCTATACAATCCCATCACAAACTACATTGCCGTCATCCAGCCATTCTTTTAAACCTTCCCATATATTAACCGCTGCTTTATGGCTAAGCTTATGAATACAATAATGATTTTCTCCCAGAGAGTTAAATGAGGTTCCGATAGCAATTCCTGAAAACTCGCCATTATCACTTGTAATTATAAATCTGTCATGTATAGGCGACTTCGTCTGATAAAAATGGATTCCTATCTCGTTTTTATTCCTCAAAATATCACTTAGCAGCATATCTTTTTTAATTTCATCACCTAAAGTGCCAATATCAAATGCATTTTCAATTCCTTTGCAATAAAACACCACATTCTTTGTATTAGCCTTGCAATAGGCTAATATTCGCAGCCAGTCCAACGTCCCTCGTATTCCTTGTTTATCAGTAAAATAAGAATCAAAGATCCACATATCACTGCTTGCAGCTTGCATAATATCCGTTATGACTTTCATTGCTTTATTCAGCTCACCGGGTTTAATAAAAATAACCCGATTATCATCCTTTTCATTCTTTATTTGCCTGGAAATCTCAGAATTAGACATAAAGATAATTTCTTCAGATTCATCAGCAGTCTCACCGATAACAGTAGTATTTTTACTGTCATTACCCTTCAATATAAAATAATCATCCAGTTTGCTGAGCTTAATTACTTTTCCCTGTTCTTTTAAATTCAAATTGAGATGCATTCTTCTCATATAAGATACATCCCTGTCAAAGTATATCAGCTCATTATTTTGATAAATTTCAATATCATGACTGCTCCATTTTTTATCCGCAGTAATTGTCACTTCATCTGCATCACAATTCGCATAAACTATTTTAGTTGAAACGATTGCACCTTTATCCTTAAAATGGACGATAATATTTGTTTCTGCCTTGACATTATTAACAATTATACCCTCATCCTTATCTGCATGATAATTACGCACATGACCTTCAAAAATCAAAACATCCCCGTAAAGCATAGGATTTTCCTCTATATTTAATCCCGTATACTTTTTTACGAATGAATTAATCTCTTGCAAATCTTCTACCGAAAGCTTAAGAACATATTTGTTATCCTTAAATCTGAAAATCTTGTTTGGCTTGTTTAAAAATACATAATGCTCCATATAAGCACAGGTACCGTTGCTATATGGATTTTTTATCTCCTTAGGATCAAGCAGTCCCTCAAGCTTCCAGCTCCAATCCGAAATATTGTCTATTTCATTATCTGATACTACTTCCTCATAAAAGGATAAATTATATTTTCCCGGCTTTTCTGT
>DAIUCB010000187.1:0-5829 GCA_036846385.1 Bacillota bacterium
TATAGCGTATTAAAATTCCCACTTTTTCTTCTTATATATATCAAACACTGGTTCACAGTCATATAGGCTATCTTTTAGTATGTAATTGTTTTGCTATATTTTATTACAGTTTCAACAATATTGCCTGAACTATCATAAGCGCTGTGGGTAAGCTTTAGTCGATATGTACCTTTTACAACATACCATTCCTTATATAGATACATTTCATTATCACTACTTATAGAATCCCAAGTTTTGATTGTTGTCCAATTGTCAGACAATTTTTGCAGTTCCATTTTTAATCCCGCAATATATTCCCTTTGAACACTTGTTCCTGCTTCACAGCTTAATTTGCCTCCTGAATTTAATGTTAAATTATTGTGGCACAATACAATTGCTGTATAATATGGCGTTATAACAGCATGGTTTTCCAAATTAATTGCTTCAACAAAATGGTTTGAATTTACTAAACTAACAAACATCATAATACATACATATAACAATACTTTCTTTTTCATAAAAATCCTCCTTAAATTGGTTTCATATATAATAACCAAAATAAGGAGGATTTTGCGACAGGTTTTTATAAATTTTTATTTCACTTATAGTATAGATTCCTGAACACCGGGTCAAGAGTTTTTTTGTTTGATTATATTTTATTTTCAGCTATTTTTATTAACTCGTTTTCACTGATGTTTCCGGTCAGAATATATGCTGTTTCACTATCATCATGCCATACCAAAATTTTAGTACTGTCTTTAATGCTTAAAAATGCTTCTTTTCCGTTAATAGTAAGCTCTTTCACAATGGCATCTTCAGTATCGATTGATAGTGAACTCTCCGTATTGATTGTACGAAAATTAAAAAATTCATTATCTTTTGTAAATTCTAATAATATATATCCATTCTTTGACTCACTTTTTTTAATTATAAATCCTGATGGTATATATTCCAGTTTTATATTATGATATACGTATGAATTTGATTTTATGTTATCATTATTAAATTTAATGTTAGTGTCCTGTTGTGTAATTTCTATAATAAAATTCATAAATCGCGTTCTCAAAGCACTTACGCTTCCGACCGTAGCTGTACTTAATGCTGTAACTGCAAGGAGAATTATTGCTGCACGCTTCGAATAGACACTTAACTTACCGTAAAATATAGCTTTTCGTTCTTTTTTAAAAAGTTTTTTCATGTCATTTTTATGTTTTTCTGAAAATTCGTGCTCCTGACCTTCAAACCCAATCAGTAAGTCCTCTGCAATTTTGTCTTCAATGTCAGGTGCTTCTGCCTTAAGCATTGCTTCAAGAGCCATGTCGATTGCATATTCCTTTTTATTCATTTAATTCACCTTCCTCACTTAACAGCTTTAAAAGCTGTTTTTTGCTGCGTTCAATTCTTTTTTGCGCAGTCTTCACATTAATACTTTTCAAAGCTGCAATTTCTTCAACAGAAAATTCATAGAAAAATCTATAAAGAATTGCCTCCTGATAAATAGGCTTCAATTTCCCAATCAGCTCATGAAGTCTCTCAATGTTAGCATTACTTATAACTATATCAGGTATGCTGTCTCCCTCAAATGTAATATCCGAATCAAGCTCGTCTTCTGCATTCTTTTTTCTTCGATTATAAACATCGATGGAAATATGCTTACATATAATAACCAAAAAATTTCTTGTTTTGCGACAATTATTCTCATCAATTTTATCTAAACATTTATATATCCTCAAAAAGGATTGGTGTACCGCATCTTCCGCTAAAAATTCATCATGCAGAATATTATTTGCTACATAAAACATAGCATTCCTATATTCCATGTAAAGTCGTTCAAGTTTTAAATTCCTGTCTCTGTTCCCTTCTATACCAAAAAACACAATAATTCCCTCCTATTGTTAATTATTGCAATATTGATCTGTTATCGGCAATTTCATACAAATTATTTTTCTTTCTTAACAGTATATAGTACTTTTTATGTTCATACAATACTGTTAACAGAATTTTTCCTGTTATTAAAACTCCATAGATGATGAATTGTTGATTATAAAGATTATGTGCAGGGAGATGGCGTTAAGTAGTAGATAGTTAAAGGCATTTAGAACTTATATTCTAAATGCCTCCTTATATATCCGTATGTTAATGTACCATTTATACACAACTAAAGTAATTTATAAAACTAGGTTCGTCTGCCTAAGATTTTAATTCCTGGTAAAAGCCATCCCATAGTGCTAATAAGGTTTTTCCTATATCCTCACTGCTTCCTATAAATATATTATGCATTTCAAGCCCACCGGAGGAATTTATAAACATATTTGCTATTTGCTCATCACTCATAGGGGATTCAATCTCACCTTTTTCTCTCGCTGCATGTATAATGTTCTCCCAACTACGTAGTTGAACTTCTTTAGACTCCTGCAATCTTTCCTGAAAATCAGGAAAAAGCTTTAAGGCATCAAAAACCAGAGAGATGTAATTAAAACTGGGAGTACTATCTTTGTCATCCGTATTATTTTTCTTTAAATTTTCAACATAATAATTTATATAGTCGATGTAAAAATTGTAAAGTGATTCCTTGCTAAATTTATTATACGGAACATCTAGCACAGAAAATAAGACATTGTTAACTAGTTCAAGGAAAAGCTGCTCTTTACTTGCAAAATAGTGGTAAAAAGCACCTTTTGACAGTCCGGTTGCATCTACAATCTCCTTAAGAGTGACTTCCTTAAAGCTCTTTTGAAGAAAAAGCTTAAACGTAACATCCAAAATATGTTCTTTTGTATTTTTCACGCTGCACCTTCTTTCTCCTGCATCTACATAATTTAATCTGTTAATTAATCCTATATATCCGTTGTTTGATGAATTTGTATGAGATTGCCGCAGGTATCATTAAAAACAGCAATGATAGCCCCCACAGTTTTTGACGGCTTCATGGTAAATTCAACCCCTAACTGTGTTAATCTTTCAAATTCCTCCTCAACATTATTCACTGCAAATGATGTTGCAGGTATACCTTGAGAGAAAATAGCCTTTTGATATGTTAACGCAGTCGGATTGTAATTTGGCTCTAGAAGCAGCTGTGTACCCTCCGGTTCTTCCGGAGATACAACTGTAATCCAGTTAATTTCCTTAATGTGTACCTTCTTAACAAACCCTAATACATTAACATAAAACTCCAGGGCCTTGTTTGTGTCATCTACAAATACATTTGTTAAATCAATTCTCATATTATTTTTATCCTTATAATTTTGTATTCATTTCATTGAGCTTTTGCAAACCTAAAATCAATATATATTTTTTAATAATTTTATATACCGACCATTTGGTATGTTATTATGATAGCATTTTGCTTTATACCTGTCAATGGCATGTTTTAATATATTATGATATATCCTCCAAATTTACTTTTTTCTTTTCTTTATGCCAGCTGCAATCCAGTTCGGAGCGTAGGCAGAGGTACAGCCCTTCGGCACAATTATATCCTTGTACACCCCTAAAGTTTCACCAAGATTAATACATCTTTCTGTAAAACGGACGATAACTTATTCGTCTTGAACAGGAAGAAGATTGGTTGGTTGAATATAATCAGTGGCTTGTGCTGATTCAATACACTCTTTGGAAATCCTTTTAACTGAATTGTGTAATAGGTACACCTATTGATATAAGGGTTATCAGGAATAAAACTCCATAGATGATGAATTGTTGAGGCATCAAAAACCAGAGAGATGTAATTAAAGCTCGGAGCACCGTCTTTTCCTTCTGTATTATTTTTCTTTAAATTTTCAACATAATAATTTATATAGTCGATGTAAAAATTATAAAGTTATAAATAATTCTCTTGTCTATTCAATATACATAAGATAAAATAATTTTAACATATTACAACAGTTAAATCCATATATAAAGGAGCATCAAAGTGAAAAAATCTGAAATTTTGGGTTATCCAATGGAGTAGGAAGAAGTAAAAGTAGCGTTGTCGTAGGAAATGAATTTATAAAAAATGTATCGTATGATATTTTAAGTTTTTTAAACTACATAATTATGGAGGCAACAAGATGATTCAATCACATTACGGTGAAATTTTTGCACTTATTACAGCAATATTTTGGACCATTACTGCTATTTCTTTTGAATTAGCAGGGAAAAAAGTAGGTTCTTTATCTGTAAATTATATAAGATTAATAGTAGGATTTATATTAATTAGTTTGTTTACATATTTTTCCAGAGGAATGTTTCTACCCTTGGACGCAACTGCAAAGGCGTGGATTTGGCTTAGTGCTTCAGGCTTTGTAGGGTTTATTATTGGGGATTTGTTCCTATTTCAAGCATATGTAGAAATTGGCTCAAGAATATCTATGCTTATTATGGCACTAGTACCCCCAATCACTGCTTTTTTAGGTTTTATAACTATGAGAGAAGTGATTTCATTTTCAAATTTGATAGGAATGGCTATAACAATTTTAGGTATTTCCTTTGTAGTATTGGTTAAAAATCCTGAAGGCAAAAATTTTAAATTTTCTCGTTCTATTAAGGGTATTGTTTATGCCTTTATGGGTGCACTTGGACAATCATTAGGGTTGATACTTAGCAAGATAGGCATGGGAAATTATAACCCCTTTGCAGCTACACAAATACGCATATTATCTGGTATTATTGGATTTACTATAGTTTTTATATTTATGAAAAGGTGGGACAAGTTAAAAGAAGCTACAAAAAATAAAGAGGCAATGAAATATATAACACTGGGGTCGTTATTTGGTCCTTTTTTAGGTGTATCTTTTAGCCTTTTAGCTATTCAATATACAACAACAGGTATAGCTTCTACTATAACTTCAATAGTCCCTGTACTTATTATTCCTTTATCAATATTTATTTTAAAAGAGAAAATATCACCAAAGGAGATATTTGGCGCGATTATATCAGTTATAGGTGTAACGGTGCTTTTTGTGATGTAGCAAAAAAGTCCTACTCATTATAGGGGGACGTACACCAACTGTTCCGTTTTTTATATATTATATATTTATAGAGATAAAAATGGATAATTTCCAAGTCGGTCACTAAAAGTACGTCCGGCTTTTTATAAAATCTCTCAGCTCTTCCATTCTTTCCGTTGACGGTGGAAGGATTTTAGCCAGCCGGTAATCTATGCCAAGGTTTTTGTAGGTTTGTGTACCCAACCTGTGATACGGCAGCAGTTCTATTTCCTTAAGTTTTTTTATGTTGCTGCAAAACTCAGCGGTTTTTGACAGATTATCCTTTGAATCATTAATGCCCGGTATTATCGGTATACGGATAAAAATATCAACAGGATATGGAGAGCTGTCAATTTTTTTAATATTTTCAAGTATTAATGAATTGTCTGCTCCTGTATATAATTTATGCTCTAAACAATCCATATGCTTTATGTCAGCATAAAGGACATCCAACCAAGGCAAGAGCTGTTCAACACTTTCATATGGTGCATACAGACAGGTTTCTATTGCCGTATGTATTCCTCTCTTCTTGCACTGCTTCATTACCTCAGCCACAAAGGGAGCTTGGAGAAGAGGCTCCCCTCCGCTGAAGGTAACTCCTCCCCCCGAATGAAAGTAAAATATTTCATCCTTTGAGATTTCATGCAAAAGCTCCTCTGTTGTCATCAAGTCCCCATATTTTTTATATGCACCGTATGGACATACATCAATACAGTTAAAGCACTTAGTGCATTTGTTTTTATCTGCTATAATCTTTTTTTTCGGTGAAAATGACAGAGCTCCATGAGGGCATAGCTCGATACATCTGCCGCAGCCGACACATTTATCGGATAAATATCCTTTTTCCGCCATGATATTTTGTGATTCGGGCGTTGAACAC
>DAIUCB010000188.1:0-5782 GCA_036846385.1 Bacillota bacterium
AACAGCATAGCGATTGTTAAGTCCTTTTTATTTATGTAACTTAACTTCGTTATGCTGTTTTGCGAACAATCATGTTCATAATATGCTAAAATTAAAAGCCTCTTCCTGCTCCGCCGCCTCCTGAGCTGCCACCGCCGCCAAAGCTTCCGCCGCCTCCGCCGCTAAAACCACCGCCGCCTCCGAAGCCTCCGCCGCCTCTGAAAATAGTTGGCGGTACATAAAATCCGCTTCTGCGTCTTCTGCCTCTTCCGCCGCCAAATCCGTTAAATATTATAATCAAAATTATTATAAATATAATCTTTAAAATATTCGGAAATCCGTCTGTGTCATTATTATTCGAGGTATATTTGTCACTGTTGTCAATATTATCAAAGATTTCATCTTCATTATATCCATATTCCTCGTTTACTTTGTTGGCAAGCTGTAAAAAAATACTTTCTATACCTCTGGAATAATCTCCGGAGGAAAGGTATCCGGTTGAAGAATCAAGTATTCGTCCGGCTTGAGCATCAGTTATTGCACCCTCAAGTCCATATCCGGTTTCAATTTTAATTCTCCTTTCCTTTATTGCAAGAAGAATAAGCAAACCGTTATTATATTCCTTATTACCTATTTCCCATTTCTTAAATAACTCGACTGCATAAGCTTTTTCATCCAAGCCCTGCAAACTGTCTACTGTCACTACTACAATTTGAGGTCTTTCCTTAGTTTTTTCATATCGTAGATTAACACTGGTAATATTCTGTTCTGTTTCCGAGTCAATAACGTCTGCAAAATCATTTACATAAAATGTTTTTGTTGGTTCGGGATAAACAACCCGCGCAAACGACTGAACATTAAATAATAAAATGAAAGCTATTATGAATAAAGAAAATTTTTTCTTCATAGACTCCCGGTCCTTATTTAATCAAATTTAACTTCAGGTACTTTATCGGCACCCTCAGTTGCTTGAAAATACGGTCTTTTTTCAAAACCAAACATACCTGCCATTATATTCTTCGGAAACCTTCTGATTGCTGAGTTATAATTTTTTACTGCTTCATTATACCTGTCTCTTTCCACGGATATTCTGTTTTCTGTTCCGGATAATTCATCCATCAGTGCAGTTACATTTTGACTGGATTTTAACTCAGGATAATTTTCCATTACCACAAGTAATCTTCCTAAGGCGCCCTCAAGCTGATTGGATGCCGCTACCTTATCGGAAGTACTTTGTGCTCCTGCCATTTTAGCTCTTGCATCGGCAATAGCAGTAAAAACCTCTTTCTCCTGTGCCATAGCACCCTTTACTGATTCTACAAGATTTGGAATTAAGTCAAATCTCCTTTGAAGCTTACTTTCAACATTTGCCCATTGTGTATTTACACTCTCATCTAATGCAACTAAAGAATTATAGCTGCCAAATATCGATAAAACAAATATACCTATTATAGCCAATATTACTATAATAACAATTCCGCCTTTTTTCAAAATAATTACCTCCTATGATTTTAATCCTCATCAAATTTTAGTACAGCTAAAAATGCTTCCTGCGGCACCTCAACACTTCCAATTTGCCTCATACGCTTCTTACCTTCTTTTTGTTTTTCGAGAAGCTTTTTCTTTCTTGTAATATCTCCGCCATAGCACTTAGCAAGTACGTCCTTTCTTAAAGCACTTACTGTTTCTCGAGCAATAATCTTATTGCCGATGGCTGCCTGAAGAGGGACAGCAAATAAATGTCTTGGTATTACTTCCTTCAATTTTTCTACAATACCTCTTCCTCTTTCATATGCTTTATCTTCATGAACAATTATAGAAAAAGCATCAACCAGTTCACTGTTAATCAAAATATCCATTTTCACCAGACTTGAACGCTCATACCCTGACATCTCATAATCAAGGGATGCATAGCCTCTGGTTTTTGATTTAAGAGCATCAAAGAAATCATATATTACTTCGTTAAGAGGAAGCTTATAATGCATTATTACTCTTGTTGCTTCCATATATTCCATATTTACGAATATACCTCTTCGATTCTGACATAGTTCCATAATTGCACCGACATATTCAGTCGGTGACATAATTGATGCATTTACTATCGGTTCCTCCATATATTCTATTTCCTGAACAGGAGGCATATTAGTAGGGTTTTGCAATATAACCATTTCTCCGTCAGTTTTATATATCTTATATATTACACTTGGTGTAGTAGCTATGATATTTAAATCAAATTCTCTTTCAAGCCTCTGCTGGATAATTTCCATATGTAAAAGTCCCAGGAATCCACATCTGAAGCCAAAGCCTAAAGCTACGGATGTCTCGGGTTCAAAGGTTAAGGAAGCATCATTTACCTGAAGCTTTTCCAAAGCATCTCTAACATCATTAAAGTCTTCTCCTTCAGCAGGATAAACACCGCAGAAAACCATAGAGGTAACCTTCTTATATCCGGGCAGCGGTTCTGAAGCAGGATTTTCAGCGTTTGTTATAGTATCACCGACATTGCAGCTTTTTACCTCCTTCATACTTGCACACAAATAACCTACATCACCTGAAAACAATGCAGGCACTGGCTTCTGTACCGGAGAAATAATGCCTACCTCGGTAACATCAAAGGTTTTACCTGTAGCCATCATTTTTATTTTGTCGCCTTTTTTCACTTGTCCTTCTTTTATTCTTATAAATGCAATTACTCCCTTATAGCTGTCATAGTATGAATCAAACACTAATGCTTTTAGGGGCGAAGCTTCATCTCCCGTCGGAGGCGGCACAAGCTTTACAATAGCTTCTAATACCTTATCGATATTTACATTGTCTTTTGCAGATATCAAAGGAGCATTTTCGCAATCAATCCCTATTACATCTTCTATTTCCTGCTTGATTTCTTCAGGTCTTGCACTTGGCAAGTCTATTTTGTTTATTACAGGAACAATTTCAAGGTTTTGATCCAGTGCCAAATATACATTGGCTAATGTTTGTGCCTCGATACCCTGTGCTGCATCTACCACCAGAACAGCCCCTTCACAGGCTGCTAAGCTTCTTGAAACCTCATAATTAAAATCTACATGTCCCGGTGTATCAATTAAGTTTAAAGTGTAATTATGACCATCTTGAGCCTTATATAAAAGGCTCATTGTTTGAAGCTTAATAGTAATTCCTCTTTCTCTTTCCAAATCCATATTATCCAGTACCTGCTCATGCATTTCCCTATGAGAAAGAGTCCCGGTATTCTCGATTAATCTATCTGCTAATGTTGATTTTCCATGATCTATATGGGCAATTATCGAAAAGTTTCTTATGTATTTTTTTCTGTCCAAGTTAAATTTGACCTCCCTATTATGTATATAAATTAAACTATGATTCAATAGTGTTTTTTGCTCTAATAATAATATAATTGAAGCTTTCCCACATTGCATCATATTATCTGCAGTTAGCAGCTAACTGAAATATATTACAGCCGTCCTAAGCAAAACTATTGGTGTTAACGCAGAATAAAAACTGTATAGGGTATTATATCAAAATTTATGTAATTTTTAAAGCATTAATTATTAATTTCAGAAATTGTTTTACATAATATTTCCGAAAGTAAATCGGCAGTGTATTGTACCTCCTTCAAATCATTTACTGTACTGCCGATTTCTATTAATAACGCATTATCAGTTAAATATTGATTAAAATATGCACCTGTTCTGATTACAATTTCTCTGCAAAGTCCCGGATATATTTCATTTGATATATCATAGACAGTCTGCGCTGTTTTCTTCAATTCCGCTAAATTACCATTTTTATCGCCTATTACTAAAGTAAAGGTAGCTGCTGTTTTATTATTAATTTGAATTGTAGATACTCTTGATAAAAAATTTTCATAGCTTGAATTTTCTTCAGCTCCATCTCTGTGAAGGTCAATTATTAAATTTTTCTTAGAGTTAGATAGCTGTTTTTTTACTGCTGCATTAGAGTTTTTATATGATAAATTATATGACGGATAATCATTATATTCCTTTAAATGCTTTATATCAATCCCGTAATTTCTAAGATTTGCTGCTATTTGGCTTCCAATTCCCGTAACATTATAGTTTTCATCTCTCGACCTGTAATTTGTTTCTTTATTTGATGAAAATGCTTCTGTACCATGAGTATGGTATAATATAATATTCATATTTTTATTTATTGAAGCTCCATCAACTGACAAATCTCTTGGAGCACTGCTCCTTGAAGTTGTTGTTGACTCTATAACCTTAAAAAAATCTTCTTTTTTATTGCTTGCTACATATACCTTTTTTTCTGCAACCTGACTTTCTTCACTTTTATCACCGTCATAAATATCTAAATTATCATTAACATTATCCTTACTATCAATTATTTTGTATACTTCCTTACTGGCTTTTTCATCTTGATTTTCGATTATTATGCTGCTGTTATCATTACCTTTAAAGGTTTCTTCAAAAAAAATATTGAAGTAAGACATTACTTTGTCAACTATCTTACTGTATTTTTTTGCAGCATCCTCTCCGTCATAGCTAAAAGATATGGTGGTAATATCCTGCCCTATCTTTCTTGCTTGTGACAGCTTAAAAACATAGCTATATCCAATAAAAAGCACACATAAGCAAATTATTGACATAACCATATAAAATTTTGAACCGCCTTTGATTTTTTTTCTTCTTTTCATAATCCCTCAACTCCACATATTTTCTCAATAGTAATATATTAATGTATATGTGTATTGTTTCCGGAATAACACAGTAATTTTTTACAATTATGTTACGAATTAAGTTCATACCCAGGATGTACAGCGATATTAATGGCTTCAGCTAATATGTCTGATAATATTTCTATTAATTCATCTATGCTGTTTGGAGTAACTATTGACTCACCATACATAGGATTAAGAATTTCCGTAATGAAGGAATGCTTTTCATCTCCCTCCAAATCACTCAAAATGCCCATTATTTGACCGACATCATCTGTTTTATCCTTTAATACCTCCTCCATCATATCTATTGTATCATTTACTATAGTAGCAGTATCCACCACCGTCGGAATACCGATTGCAATAACCTTAACTCCAATAGTTTCCTTATTTAAGGACCCTTGCATATTACCGATACCTGAGCCCGGTTCTATACCGGCATCAGTTATTTGTACAACAGAGCATAATCTTCTCATCTTACGTGACGCAAGTGCATCTATAATAATAATCAAAGTAGGTTTTATTTTTTCTACAACACCTATTATGGTATTTATTGTTTCAATGCCTGTAATTCCCAATACTCCCGGAGCTAATATACATACCTCATTATAGTCCTCGTCATAATCCTTATTATAAGCCTTAAAAAATTGTCTGGTAACCTTTATTTTATCAACGGTTCTGGGACCGAGAGCATCTGCTGTAATTTTTCTGTTCCCTAACCCTACTACCAAAATCTTTTCACGCTTTAATCCTGATATATCCTTAATACTTTTCGCCAAAATCTCAATTACTTCATTTCTATTTTCCTTACTCATATTTTTAAAGCATTTCGTTTCATATGTAACATATCTTCCCTTTTTTTTACCTATTATCTTTTCTGCCTCATCATCAGTTATTTCCAGCTCAACAATTTCTCCATGTTTAAAATCACGTGTCTTTAAATTTACACCTCTCACTTTTTGGGCTAATGATTCATTCGCTTCATATGCCAAATCTGTTCTAATCATAACTCTTTCTCCTTTAGTTGGTTAATATCAGTCAGTATTTTATTAATTATTAACTCAACTTTCCCAACCTAAAAATAGGCGAGCACCTTGAAAAATGAATATA
>DAIUCB010000189.1:0-5694 GCA_036846385.1 Bacillota bacterium
TCATTAGATGACAGAGTAGGCTGCAGCGCAATACTGGAGCTGTTAAGCATGAAGCTCGATGTTGACTTTTACGGTGTATTTACAGTAATGGAGGAGGTTGGGTGCAGAGGTGCATATACAGCTGCTTATGCATTAGAACCTGATTTAGGTATAATATTGGAAGGAACAATATGTGCCGATATGCCGGAGGTCGATGAACATTCAAAAGCGACAATAATAGGTAAGGGAGCTGCTATATCACTTATGGACTATTCAACGGTATATGATATAGATACAGTGAGAAACGTTGTTAAAACAGCTGAGGATAATAATATTCCTTATCAATACAGGAAAACTTCATCCGGCGGTAATGATGCAGGTCCGATACATAAAAACAAAAACGGAGCTAAGGTAATTGCCATTTCAGTTCCATGCAGATACATTCATTCATCTGTCAATGTTGCAAGCAAAAATGATTATAACAGTGTTGTAGCACTTACAAAAGCAGTTTTATCAGATCAATGCAGATAAGAAAGGGGTAATAATATGAATTTTAACAGTGAATTAATGAAAAAATTATCAAATTGCTTTTCGCCGTCAGGCAGAGAAACAAATATCAGAAAATTAATAGAAAATGAAATAAAGGATTATGTTGATGAAATAAAAGTTGATGCACTAGGAAATCTTATTGCTCATAAAAAGGGAACCGGCAAAAAAATACTATTTTCAGCTCATATGGATCAAATTGGACTGATCATAACTCATGTAGATGAAAAGGGGTTTTTAAGATTTTCAAATGTAGGCGGACTTAAAGCCAAAGATCTCCTTGGCTTAAGAATGATATTTGACAATGGCTGCGAAGGAGTTATTTGCTCCGAAAAAATAGAGGAGTCAGAAAAGCTTTCAATGAGCAAGCTTTTTATTGATGTTGCTTCAACCTCAAAGGAATTTACAGAAAAGAATTTCCGTGTAGGTGATATGTGCGTATTTAAAACAGAATACTATGAAACAGAGGATTGTGTTATCTGCAAGGCTGCAGATGACAGAGCAGGCTGTTATATACTTATCGAATCTATAAAAAATCACACTTCTTCAAATAATGATGTATATTATGTATTTTCTGTTCAGGAAGAAGTAGGCTGCAGAGGTGCCGGAACGGCAGGTTATGATATTAATCCTGATATTGCCATTGCAATAGACGTTACCGCAACAGGAGATACACCTGACGGTATAAAAATGGATGTCAAGCTGGGCGGCGGCGCTGCAATAAAGCTTATGGATAAATCCTTAATTACACATCCCGAAATCAAAAATCTGCTGACTAATCTCGCCATTGAAAATAATATTAAATATCAGTACGAGGTTTTGGAATTCGGCGGAACGGATGCCGGACCGATTCATACAACAAGAGCAGGAATTCCAAGCGGTGTAATATCAATTCCTACCAGAAACCTTCATACCTCAGGAGAAATATTCAACAAGGACGATGTTACAGAATGTATAAAGCTGGTAACAGCAATAGCTAAATAAATAATTATGAAAATGCAATTTGGGCTGTCCCAAATTGCATTTTTTAAACATTATTTGTAAAATTTCATAAAATTTTGTCATAAACTATTGAAAAAATATTATTTTAGTGTAAACTATTATTATATAGAATACATTAATTAGATTAATACAATATGTATTCATTCAAGTAAAATATTAAGGTAGGTGGAGGGTAAAATGGATTTAAAAGTATTAATATGTGACGATTCTATTTTAATGCGTAAAAAAATCAAGGATGTTTTATTTTCAATGGGTATTAAGCAATTATCAGAAGCTGATAACGGTCAGCAGGCCATTGACATTTACAAGGAAAAAAAGCCGGATTTAGTTTTTATGGATATTACAATGCCTGTAAAATCAGGAATAGAAGCATTGTCTGAAATAATGACCTATGATTCAAATGCAAAGGTAATTATTGCTTCATCAATCGGGACCAATAATAAGTTAAAGGATGCAATCAAGCTTGGAGCCTATGATTTTATGCAAAAACCTATAAATGAAGAGCAATTGAGAAAAATCATCATTAATTATACGGACAAAATAAATAATAATTAATTTATGTATCTGTTTTACTAAAATATTTGCCGCAACCGGCAACAGGAGGGAAAATGTTTACACAATTCTTTGGCAGTTATTTGCTGAATAACAAATTGGTTTTACCTGAACAATTGCAGGAAGCTCTTGAAAAAAATAAAGAAATTAGACTTAAGCTCGGAATATTGGCTATCAATGCAGGCTATATGACTGCTGAGCAGGTTGACAAGGTACATAATGTTCAAGCTATCGTTGATAAAAGATTCGGAGATATAGCTGTTGATATGGGATATATGACAAATTCACAGGTAGATGAATTATTGTCATCTCAAAAAATAGGTTATTTATCATTAGGTCAATCCCTTGTTGATAAGGGTTATATGACAAATTCACAATTCGAGCAGGCCATAAATAATTATAAAAAAGAAAACAAAATTGAATGCTTTTTAGGCAATGCTGAACAAAATGAAAAAATAGAAGAAATTATTAATAACTTTTATAATTTTAAACAATTAAATGATGCCGCTATATATAATGAATATGTTTCCTTGCTTTTCAGAAATATTGTCAGATTTATCGGAGATGATTTTATACCGATGCAATCATCAACTATTCATGAATTTTCCTCGGATTGGATTGCATTGCAGGAGATTTTCGGAGAATTCAAATCATTTATAGCTATCGGATGCAATGAAGAAACCTTTATCAGCTTTGCTTCACGATTTGCCAATGAGCAATATCAGGGATTAGATGATTATGTGAAGGCCTCCGTCGGAGAATTTTTAAATCTGCACAACGGTCTGTTTTGTGTTAATATGTCTAATGAAAGAGAAAAAGAGTTAGATCTTATGCCTCAGCAAATACTTTATGAAAAAATAATTAAAAGCTCAAATAAATCTTACCTGATTCCGATTTATTTTCATTTTGGAACAGTAAACTTTATCATAGGCTCTAAAGCTCCATCAATTATCTAAATTATATAATGATGCAATGGTTAACACCATTGCATTTGCTGTTTATTGAAAATAATATTGCATTTTAATATAGCTTATGTTATATTAGCCTTAAAATAAATTGAATTAGACAAAATGTTAAAATTTCAACAAGCGTAAATAAAGCTTAGAAAGGAGTAGCAAATGTTTTTTGATTTAGATAAATGCGTGGGACATATTACCGAACTTGCTACAAAACAGATTTCCGATGCATTTGGCAGAAGACTTCAAAGTGCCGGAGTAACGAGGATACAATGGATTGCTCTTTACTACATAAAGATAAATAAAATAATATCTCAAAGAGAGCTGTCTAACCTGATGAATGTTAAGGATTCAAGTGCCGGAAGGTTAATAGACAGGCTTGAAAGGGACGGTTATATTGAAAGAAAAAGAAATGACTCTGACAGAAGAGTCATATATATACAACTGACAAATACAGGTGATAAATTAATCACAGAGCTGATGCCATATGGTCAAAAGTTTAATTCTGATTTAATAAAAGGAATTGATGAGGAAGATTTGATTGTATTCGATAAGGTTTTAAAAAAAATGTTGTCTAATGTTCTGGAATAATTTTAATATCTGAATGATCATAAATAATAAATAATAATTATCTCTTTATTGGATAAAATACAAATATATTTTGTATTAATTAATAAAGAGATTTTTTATTAATTTTTTAACAAAGTACTTGACCGAAATAAAAGTATTTGCTATACTTAATATTAATACTTGCTATGCTTAACTTTGCATACGCAAATCAAACAGGAGGTTTAATTATGTCATACAATGTCAGAGAAATGCTGAATAGTTTCATCGGTGGCTTGGAAAATCTGTCTAAAACCAATCCGGAGCATGTCGGAGCATTTATGGGTCTTTTAGGTGCAGCTTATGAACCAAAAGCCTTAGACATCAAAACAAAGGAATTGATGAGTGTTGCTATCGGATGCTACAACAGATGTGAATACTGTATAGTATATCATTCCTATAAAGCCTTGGAAGCAGGTGCTACAAAGGAAGAAATAATTGAAGCTGCAATGGTAGCCGTTGCTTTTGGCGGAGGTCCTTCAATAGCATATTCCGTAACTCTTTTAGAGGAATGTATAAAAGAGTTTCAGAATGATTTTAAATAATAAATATGGGGCTATGCCCCTTTTTATTTTAAATTTATTTGGGAGGTAAAAATGAAATTCGATTTAATTATTGAAGCCTTGGCAGGCCATGATTCATCAGGCAGAGTAGGCAAAATTATCAAAGAAGCAGGAGACGCAATAAAACCTAATGATATAATATTTACAATAGAATCCGGAAAAGGAACAGTTAATTTTATTTCTAAATACCAAGGAGTAATTGAAGCCTTAAATATTGATGAGGGAGATGTTGTCAAGAAAAATCAGGTTGTCGGCTCTGTTGAAGGAGAAAAGCAGGTATCTCAAAATATAAATAATATAGGTGAAAATATTAAAAAACACGCATATTCATTTGGTATAACAAAGCCGGCCTGTAAAAAATATGAGGTTGATGTTGCGGTAATCGGCGGCGGTCCCGGTGGATATGTTGCAGCAATAAGAGCAGCACAGGGAGGGCTAAAGGTCTTGTTGGTTGAGGAGGATAAGCTTGGAGGAACATGCTTGAATTATGGATGTATACCAACCAAAGCTCTGGTAAGCAGCTCTGAATTTCTCGATAAGATAAAAAATGCTTATGAATTCGGTTTAGATATTGGCTCAATCAATGTATGTATGAGCAAAATCATAGAACGCAAAAATACGGTTGTAAATAACTTGGTTTCCGGCATTGAGCATTTAATGAAATCTCATAAAATAGAATATATAAACGGAAAAGCCACAGTTAAAGATGAAAATACTATAACAGTAGTCAATAAAAATCATGATGCGGTAATAAGCTATAAAAGCTTAATTATTGCAACAGGCTCAAAGCCATTTATGCTTCCAATCGAAGGAAGTGATGATGCTGATATATTGACCAGCAAGGAGCTTTTGGAGCTTGCCGAAATACCTAAATCACTGACAATTATCGGCGGCGGAGTTATAGGAATGGAGTTTGCTTTTATTTATAATGCTCTTGGTACAGAAGTAAAAGTAATAGAATTTTTGCCCCAAATATTAAATATATTGGATGAGGATGCAGTAGCCTGCATAAGAGAAGCTGCTGAAGAAAAAGGAATAAAAATTTATGAAAGTACTTCAGCAACCGCAATAAAAACAGCCCTGGATGGTTCTAAAATAGTTGAATTAAAAGCCAATGAAATCACTCAGTATATAACAAGCGAAAAGGTAGCAATTGCCGTAGGCAGAAAAGCTAATATTGATTCCTTGGATTTAGATTTGCTAAACGTTAAATTAAATGAAAAAAAGAACGGTATTGAGGTTGATGAATTTATGAGAACAAGCAGCCCTAATATTTATGCAATCGGTGATGTAACTAACAAAATACAGCTGGCTCACGTTGCCTCACATCAGGGAATTGTTGCGGTAGATCATATTCTTGGAAAAGGAAGAGCTATGAACTATGATTTAGTGCCAAGTGTAATATTTACATCTCCCGAAGCAGGTCTGGTAGGAATAACGGAAAAGGAGGCATTAAACAGAGGGATAGCATATATAAAGGGTGTATTCCC
>DAIUCB010000190.1:0-5671 GCA_036846385.1 Bacillota bacterium
TCCTCTGGCAGGTAAAACCAAAAGATTTTTAATTCCCTTTTTTCTGCTCATTTGTTTTACTACGCATGCCATAGTCGTACCGCCTGTAATTCCTAAAACAGTATCGTTTCTTATCAGGTCAATTATTACTTCAGCCGCCTTTTTACCGAGATCATTAAAGGTAAATATATCTGTTTCCACATCGCCTGCAACTACAAGTACTCTTTTTAAATTCAACTTTTCCTTCAATTTTAATTCAATTTCGGATAAGTTTTTTATATAGTAAAATGTTCTTTGTACCTCTGAAAGCATATTCCATCCGATATCGGTTAGCTCAACGCCGGATGACAGAATTTGAATAAGTCCGATTTCTTTTAATTTATCAATTTCTGTTCTGATTGACCTTTCTGTAAATCCAAGCTTATTTGACAAAGCTCTTCTTCCGACAGGCTGAAGAACACTGATTACTTTAAGAATTTCATATCTTCTCATAAACAGCTCTACGGTTTCAGGAACAATTTTATTTTGTATTTCAAGCATTTTGTTAACGTCCATTACTACCTCCGGGATTAATTCTGTCCCTCATGTACAGTACGCGTCCCTACGGTTTTATTTTATCATATTAATTTTATAATGCAATAGCTATTTTGAAATATTTCAGAATTTTCAGATTTAGAAATTTATAAGGAAGGATGAATTGTGTTATACTATATTTAAATAAGACATAATTATTAATTATTTAAAATTATAACATACTAATATTTTTATGTATAGCTTTTTTGTAATTTATGTAATAAATTTAACAATTCAATAATTCCCGCCGTAGAGATCTATATCATCTCAGTAACAAATGCGTTTTATACATTTTCAGAGCGCTCATATTAACAAGTACGTTTGTGCAATCATCAGTTTTTTCGAATAGAAAAGAGAGCATTTCTAAATAAAAAAAGAGCTTCTGCACTAATTATTGATGCAAAAGCTCCTTGTATTTTATATTTAATATAAATGGCATGCAACCTTGTGATTATTTCCATCGACTGATTTGAGCTTTGGAATCTGCTCAAAGCAAATCGGTTTTGCATATGTGCATCTTTCAACAAATCTGCAGCATTCCTTCGGATTAATCGGACTTGGTATTTCACCCTTTAATTTAATTCTTTCTTTATTTTTTGCTATATTTGGATCTGCCTCAGGTATTGCGGAAAGCAGAGCCTTTGTATATGGATGCAAAGGATTCTTATATAATTCATCTGCATCTGCTTGCTCCATCATCATACCCAGATACATAACTATTACTTTATCAGATATATATTTTACTACACTTAAATCGTGAGCAATAAATAAATATGTCAGTCCTCTGTCTTTTTGCAGCTTCTTAAGCATATTTAATACCTGTGCCTGTATAGAAACATCCAGTGCTGATATAGGCTCATCGCATACAATAAATTTTGGATTTACCGATAAAGCTCTTGCAATACCGATACGCTGTCTTTGCCCGCCGGAAAACTCATGTGAAAATCTGGACATATGATCTCTGTTTAATCCTACTGCCTTTAACAAATCCTCTATCTTAACATCTATATCCTTGTCAGATATATTTTCATGAAGCTTTATTCCTTCACCGACAATATCCTTTACGGTCATTCTCGGATTTAAGGATGAATAAGGATTTTGAAAAATCATTTGAGTATTTTTGCAGTATTCAAGCTTATCAGCCTTATTTTTGGAGCTGAATATATCCTTACCATTATATAATACCTTTCCTGCCGTAGGATTATATAGCTTAACAAGGCATCTGCCTGTTGTGGATTTACCGCAGCCTGATTCTCCAACCAGTCCGACTGTTTCACCTTCATATATATCGAAGGATACATCCTCAACTGCTTTTAAGGTTTCATGCTTGCTTATATGAAAATACTTGCTTAAATTTTGTACCTTAATTAACGGCTCCATTATATTACCTCCTTCTTCTGTTGTTTTTTGCATGGAAGTACTACATTTGGAGCAAATTCATGCTCAAGCCAGCACATGGTTTTATGGCCTTCTGATATTTCATATTCAGGAGGCATAGTATGGTAGCATACATCCATTGCATGCTCACATCTTGCAGCAAAAGGACATCCCGGAGGCGGTGAGAACAAATCAGGAGGGGTTCCTTCAATTGGCTCAAGCTCTTCATCCTTTGCTGTATCCAGACTTGCTATTGAGCATAGGAGCCCAGAGGTATAAGGATGCTTAGTATTGTAGAATATATCATCTACCTTTCCGCTTTCTACTATTTTACCGCCATACATAACTAATACTCTGTCACACATTTTTGCGATTACACCTAAATCATGAGTAATTAATATTATAGATGTATTCAATTTCTTTTGTAAATCCTTTAACAGGTCCAGTATCTGAGCTTCTATTGTAACATCAAGAGATGTTGTAGGTTCATCGGCAATAATTATGCTCGGATTTCCTACAAGGGCAATAGCAATCATTACTCTTTGCTTCATTCCTCCGCTCAGCTCGTGGGGATATTGGTTGTATCTTCTTTCACAGTCTGATATACCAACCATTTTTAATATTTCTAATGCTTTTTCCTTTAATTCCTTTTTACTGTACAGCTTTCTTTGTACAAATATCTCTTCTATTTGTTTTCCTATTTTCATCGTCGGATTCAATGAGGTCATTGGATCTTGAAATATAAAGCCTATTTCAACTCCTCTTATTTTTCTCATTTCATGATCGGTCATTTTAGTTATTTCTTTACCGTCATATTTTATTGAACCCTTTTCAAAAAATCCAGGAGGCTCAGGATTAAGTCTTACTATACACTGAGCTGTAACGCTTTTCCCGCAGCCTGATTCTCCTACTATTCCTACTATTTCACCTTTATTAACATCAAAGGTAACTCCTCTTACCGATTTTACTATTCCGCCATATGTTTTAAAAGAAAAACTTAAATCTTTAACTTCTAATATTTTATCCATTATTTCACTTCCTCTTATTATTCAGTGCCTCTGAGTTTAGGGTCTAAAGCATCTCTCAAACCATCTCCCAGAAGATTTAACGCAAGCATAGTTGTACAAATAAAGAATGATGGTATAAACAATTGATATGGGTGGACTCTAAGCATCTTTGCACCTGATTTGGCCAGAATACCCCAGCTGCATTCAGGAGGAGCAATACCTAAGCCTATATAGCTTAAAAATGCCTCGTTAAATATAGCCTTTGGAACTGCCATAGTAAGATTAGTAATAATTAAACCCATAACGTTAGGAATAATATGTTTTACTATTATAACAAAATCACCGACTCCCAGAACCTTTGCTGCAGCAACAAAATCCTGTTCCTTAAGCTTTAAAATTTCACCTCTTACAAATCGTGCTGTTCCTATCCAACCGACAATTACCATCGCAATAATAAGCGAGGTAATACCCTGTCCCATTACAACCATTACAAGTATTGAAACTATAAGGTACGGTACACCATACATAATATCGATAATTCTCATCAATACTAAATCCAATGTCCCTCCGTAATAGCCTGATATTCCTCCAACCAGACCTCCGATAACAGTATTTAATATTGTAGCTATAAAACCGATTGACAGAGAAACTCTTGCACCTCTCCATATTCTGGTCCATAAATCTCTTCCTAATTCATCTGTACCAAACCAATGCTCTGAGGATACGAATTGATTCATTCTGGATGAGTCTATTTCAGTATATCCGTATTTGCTTATCATAGGTCCGAATATGGCTAAAACAACATATACCAAAATAATTATCAAACCGGTAAATGCAATCTTATTTTGCTTGATTCGTCTCCATGCATCCTTCCAGTAGGTTAAATTCGGTCTGGATATTGCTTCCATCTTTTCAACATTTTTGCCTACAGTATTAAATTGTGATTTATCTATATTTTTTATTGCTTCTAATTTTTCCATATATTGCACCTACTTTCCTGCTATCCTGATTCTTGGGTCAATAATTCCGTATAGAATATCAACTATCATATTAGCCAAAACTAAAAATACTCCATAGAAAACTGTCATTCCCAATACCAGCGAATAATCCAGATTTTGAACACTTTGAACGTAATACTTTCCCATTCCCGGTATTGCATAAATTGATTCTATTACGAAGGTTCCGGTTAACACTGCGGCTACTGTAGGTCCAAGAACAGTTACAACAGGCATAATTGCATTTCTTACCTGATGCTTGTAGGTAATTCTGAATTTTGATATTCCCTTTGATTTTGCAGTCTTGATATAATCCTGCTGAACCACCTCCAGCATGCTGGCTCTCATGATTCTTGATACCATCGCCAATGTATAGAATCCAAGAGCAATTGACGGCAATATTGTATATTTTATTCCCTGATATTGTGCAACAGGTAATAAACCCCATTTGATTCCGAAGAAATATTGTAATAAAGCACCGATTATAAAGTCAGGTACCGATGTACCGATTATGGCAATAATTACACAACCGTAATCCAAAGCCTTTCCTCTGTATAGCGCTGCGATGATACCAAATACAAGTCCCAAGGATATCGAGATTGATAAAGCTCTGACACCTAAGTCAAATGAATATGGGAAGGAATCAAATATAATTTTGTTTACCGATTGGTTTACATATTTTATTGAATAACCGAAATCACCTCTGGCAATATTTTTTAGATACGTAAAATATTGAATTATGAGAGGTTTATCAAATCCATAGTATTTTTCAATATTAGCCTTTATTTCCGGCGTCATTTTATCGCTTGTAAACGGATCACCAGGCATCAGTCTTACCAAAATGAAAACTACGGTTATTAAAACCAAAATTGTAGCCAATGAAATTCCTAATCTTTTAATAATATATTTAAACATGTAATCACCTCTAATTTCATTAATAATACTCAGATAATAATTCTGCATATTACTTTAAACCAAAATTTATTACCTTGAATCATTTTAATAATTTATATTTTATACTAATTTAATAATCATATTGATTTTTAAAGCTCTATGAGTTCTCTTGTTGAATTGGTCAAGCATTCGTTTCCATCTTTTTTAATCAGAATTTGGTCTTCTATTCTTACACCTCCCCAATTAGGAATGTAAATTCCGGGTTCAATTGTAATCACATTATTTTCTTGCAAAACTTCGGTTGATCTTGGACCCATAAAAGGAATTTCATGTACATATAAACCAATTCCGTGACCGATTCCACTGTAATGGTATTTAAAATACTTTGTATCCTTTATAGCCTCTATTGAAGCATTATAAACCTCTACAGCAGGTGTTCCCGCAACCATAACTGCGGCAGCATCCTCAATCATTTTCTTTTCAAGTGCATAAACCTCTTTTTGTTCAGGTGTTGCCTTTCCTGCTACTACGGTTCTCGTCATATCTGATAGATATCCGTTAAAGCCGCATCCATAGTCCATTAAAACAAAATCTCCATATTCCACTGTTTTGTTAGATGGAATACCATGTAGAAGGGATGTCCTTTTCCCGGTAATCAAAATATTTCCGTAGGGCTTCGTATCAGAGCCTTCCATTACCATATAATGAGAAAGTCTTGATGCCAATTCTTTTTCTGTTATGCCGATTCTGATATCCTTAATTATTCTCTCAAATGCTCTGTCTGCTATTTGGCATGCTGCTCTCAGGTTACGAATTTCTTCAGGAGTTTTAATTGCTCTGAATTTT
>DAIUCB010000191.1:0-5563 GCA_036846385.1 Bacillota bacterium
AATCATTTTTTTTGTTTTTATTTGTTTTTTTATCTTGACATATTACCAGATTGCTGAATATAAATTTTTATACGTATATTGTATCTATTATAATATATTATTATGTCGGATAGAAGGTCAATTATTAATTCAAGAAAATAAAAACGGTTAAAAGCTTTGTTGGTTTCCCTTTGCTTTTAACCGTTAATTTCATAATATTACAAACTGCTATAATGTCTATTATGAATACAACATTAAAGCCCATCACCAAATTTGATCACGAGTTGTCTTTGTTGTTTAAGGAGCTAGTCATTTAAGATTTATATAAAAGAAAAAATTAATTTAAGATGTTATATAAATTAGTCGTGTTTATTTAACCACCTTTTAAGTACTTCTATATATTTTTCATTTTCTTCCACAAATGGCATGTGTCGACTGAATTCAAATAATTCCCATTCAGAATTTGGAATTTTGTCATACATTGTTTTCGCAACAAGTGGCGAGCAAAGATCAAGTAATCCGCTAATAATTAGACACGGCTCTTGAATATCCTCAATTTCTTTCGAAAAATCAAAATTCTTTAATGTACCCGATGGACTGAATTCATTTTGACCCCATGCAGTAATATAAGCTTCCGTTCCGGCAACCTTATCACGTCTTAAGCATTCCGGTGAATCCGGTCCCACTTCACCTGCACAGTGACGAAGCATGAATTCTGCTTCAGCTTCTAAATATTCTTTTGAAGAATAATCGCCGGTTTCCTCAGCTTTTGCAATAGCCTCCTGCATTTTTTCAGGAAGATATGCAACTCTTCTGCGTTGTTCCTTTTCCCATAATGCAGCAGATGACAAAGTACTGGATAGTATATAGCTTTTTATTCCTTTAGGTTTGTATTGGCAAGCATATTGGATAGCTTGCATTCCGCCCCAGGATTGCCCTAATAAATGTATTTCATCTAATCCTAAATGTTTACGCAATGCAATTAATTCTTCAATCCATGTTTCTGCTTTCCATAAATCAGTACGAGAAGGTGTTGCTGATAATCCGCATCCTAACTGATCATACATTATAACAGAACGTCCATCCTCAGCAATTATGTCAAGGACTTCAAAATAATTATGAGTGGATCCCGGTCCTCCATGTAATAAAACCAACGGTTTCTTATTTTCAGTGCATTCACCTACTATACGATAGTAAGTTTTATATTCTAAATAGGGCATATAGCCTTCAGTAATCTTCATAACAAATCTTGTATGATATATTTAGCAATAAATACATCAATACTCTCCTTCTTTTTCTATTTGTCTTCGGGAACAACAATTATATCCTTTGTATATTTATTTAATACGTCACATCCATCTTCTGTTGTAATAACAAGATCCTCTATACGAATACCCAATCCTTCTTCCGGTATATAAATTCCGGGCTCAACAGAGAAGCATTGACCGGGTCTTATAATATCTTCATTTACCGAAGAAACATCACCAAACTCATGGTATTCTAACCCGCAGGAATGTCCGGTTCTGTGTGTAAAATATTGCCCGTATCCTTTTTCTTCAATGTATTTTCTTGCGGCTAAGTCAACATCACACATTCTGTTTCCGGGCTTTGCAGCAGCAATGGCTCTTAAATTAGCCTCCAGAACTATATTGTATATTTCTTTTTGTCTTTCCGAAACCACTCCTATAAAGACAGTTCTTGTCATGTCAGATGCATAATTTCTATAAAATCCTCCGATATCAAGAATAACACAGTCTCCATATTTTCCTTTTGAATCGTCTGTTATATGATGTGGATCTGCTGCACCTTTAGCATAAGCTGTAATTGGATCGAAAGATACTTCATTAATGCCATGTTTTTTATAAATTTCGCGAGTCTTTGCATTTAGTTCTCTTTCAGTCAAACCTTTTACAACCCATGGAATCAATTCATCCATTACAAGGTCATTTAACCTTGAGGATTCTTTTAAAATAGCAATTTCTTTTTCATCCTTAATCATTCTTACATAGTCAACAATTAAAGAACCGTTTACGAATTTGCTTCCACCGCCAAGCTCTTGCAATCTTAATAAAAATTTAGATGGCCATACCTTATCAATACCGATTACCTTATCTTTTTCTACAAATTTAGACAGTATTTCAACTCCGTCTTGAATATCATTGTACCATACTATTTCTACACCAAGATCCTCTTTCTGCGGAAACAATTCATTAATAATGATTTTGTGATTTCCGCTAACGTTTAAGTATAATGCTAATAATCGTTCTCCGGGAAAAATCCATTTCCCTGTCAAATAAAAAACAGCTATCGGATCGGAAATAATCAATTGTGGAATTTTATGCTCCTCCATTGACTTTAAGATTTTGTTTAATTTATTTATATCCATAGTTTTTCCTTCTCATTTATGTTATTTAGTAATAATATAATAATACTATTGTCTTAAAATGTCAATCGTGCTGCCGACAACAACGAGTACTCAAAATAGCGAATTTACTCTCTAAATCTCCTTAATTTATTTAACTCAAATGTCCATTCGGGAGTAATTAATTTTTTACTGTTCTTTAATGAATACCAGGGGCTTATAGTTTCATCATTCGGATTGATAAGTATCTGAGTTTGTTGAGCCGGCATATAGGATTGAGCTATGATAAATATTTTTTCGTCCGCATCATTCACTGCCATATCGACAATAATAATAGCATGACCCGGGCTTCCGCCAATGATAAACACATCACCTATTTTCATCTCTTCGATATTAACTATATCCAATTCTTTTTCTAAAGACAAAGTACTTGAATAAGAAAATACCATATCCATAAACTGTCTGAAATTTTCATAGGTGTTTGATGGCTCTTTTGCTTTATAGTAGCTTACATTATTTCCTTCAACCTTAATTCTGTATCCTTCCATCCACTTTTTGTATTCAGCCTTAAAACCGGATACGAAGTTAAATTCAATGTCATCATACTTTCCAATTGAATATAAATATTCTGCTCGCAAAAGCATAACAGCATCTGCACATTGATGAAGATCTCTGTCTCCAATATTTACATCTATTACACTGTCATACACTCCGCTTGAAGATTTCTCCCTGCCATTATAATACAGAGCTTTTTCCCCATATGGCTTTAATTTTTGATTCCGTAGAAATTCTTCAAAGCTGTCTTTCTCTATTTCCACTCTTTTAAACCCTTCCGGAATTGAATACCTTGTTTCGATTGTGCTGCCTTCAGGAATAACATGAGTGTTATTTTTAGTTGCCTCATTTTTTTCTTGTATGCCAAAGTTCAAAGGCGATTTCAAACTGTTTCCATTTGATTTACAGCTAGTAAACAAAACTATAATAATTAGAATTAAAAATAAATTAACCTTTATCCTCATCGACTCACCTCTATATATTAGTGTAACGTATCTATTAAAATATACGCCTGTATATTTTATATTTGAAAATTAACTATACAAGAACCGTGTTTTAATTTATTTGTTTCATCTCCGCAACAACATCAGGAATATCATAGCCGTCTGCATTTTCAAGCATTTCCCATATTTATTTGCTATATCCTTTAGAACTCTCAGTGAAGTTAGGATAAGAGGATGAGCATTTCAGTATCTACTGAATATTATATAGCAAAAGATAAGCTTTAGTAAAGTATACAATAAAATAATTCTTAGGAGATGTAATTTATGTCACAGGAAAATAATAATTATATCGGAGTTAGCAAAAATATTAAATCACAAGAGGTAGTTAGTATTCCGGTTTCTTTATTTGAATCAAAGCAAGGAAAATATAGTCATATTTGATAATTCACTTAAAAATACATGCAATATGATTTGTGGTGCAAATAAAAATCAATATCATTACACAGGCTTACAGATAGAACGAGATTGTGGCAAAGTTAATTATATAGATTTAGCTAAAATAAAAGACGGAGGAATATGTCCGGAATGCGGAAAACATTCTATTAATATTTCACGTGGTATTGAAGTCGGCAATATTTTTCAACTCGGTTCAAAATATACTAAGTCAATGAACATGCAGTACATAGATAAAAATGGAAATAACAATTATCCAATAATGGGTTGTTATGGTATTGGCATCGGACGTCTTGCAGCATCTGTATGCGAGTGTCATCATGACGAATGTGGTCCAATATGGCCAATAACTATTGCTCCTTGGCAAGTACATTTATGCTGCATCAGAGCCGATGATGAGGAAACAGTAGCTTTTGCAGATAACTTATATAGAAAATTGCTTAATGAAAGAATTGAAGTCATCTATGATGATAGAAACGTTAGGGCAGGCGTTATATTCTCAGATGCCGATTTACTTGGGGTTCCAATAAGAGTGATTGTGAGTCCGAAAAATATGAAAGATTCATGTGTTGAAATAACTACAAGAGATAAATCAGTACAAATGAAGGTTAGTGCAGCTGATATTATTAAAACCATCAAAGAATTAACAGCTCAATTAACAGATAAAATTGAAAATACTATTAAATAATTAATTCGTAGATTTCTTTTTTGACATCAATAATTCATTTACCGATTTGAAATGAATTATTGATGTTGCTATACAAGCTTCAAAGTACATAAGCTGTAACCGGGTCAACTTGCTTGCCGGTTATTTGATCTGTTTCTTATTTTATATATCCTGAAAACAAGCAAAATATTATCATTATAATTAAAGTACACCACATCCAAAATGATTTAAAAAGATATTTATATGCTTTTGTATTATCTTCAATATCCAAATTTAAATTATTATCGCTAAAATTCAAAATTTTCTTTCTATCTCTTATTAGAATAATCAAGCCTACAAATCCAAATAATACAAGTGCCATTGAGAAAATAATACTAATTACACTTTTATTTATATATGCTAATTCATTTAAAGCTGACCACGTATTATTTATTATATGAAGAACAATAGAATAGTAAATAGAGTCTGATTTAACAGCTATATATCCAAAGATTATTCCTGCAAGAAATGCAAAGGGAATTTGCATGAAATTTCCGTGTAAAAGTCCGAACAGTGCGGCGGAGGCAATTATCGCAACCCTTTTGCCATAGGGCAGCAATGATTTTAAAATAGCACCTCTGAATAAAAGCTCTTCTGCTATCGGTACAGCAATACATACGAATATAAAATATAAAATACTCATAAAAATTGAGGAAGCAGGCATTTGTAATGCGATTCCTTCCCATGAAACACCATATATCGCACTTGCTTCCTGAATGACTAAATAAGCTAATATGCCTATTAACTGAGCTGTAAATAAAAAATACACATATTTACGGATATCTCTTCCCGGCTTTTCTTTTTTCTTCACTATATCAACAATTTTAATCTTCATTTGTTTTGCTATCCACATAAATGTGATAATTTCAGAAAATATTGTTCCAATATAGCTCACAATCGTACTAAAAGACTCCTGATCAAGTGAAATACCGATAATCTTAATTATTTTAAGCACTAATTCTCCGATTATAACGGTTATAACATTCAATGCATAATTCATAAGTATTGATTTTCCGACTAAATCAGCCAGCATTATTAAATCATTTGCAGTATAAGATTTTTCAA
>DAIUCB010000192.1:0-2916 GCA_036846385.1 Bacillota bacterium
TAGCTACCTCCCTTCACTATTTAACTTTTGAAGATTTATCAGTCTTATCATGTCCTCTATAAGTCCTTGTTGGAGCAAATTCACCGAGCTTGTGTCCAACCATATCTTCTGTTATATATACAGGAACGTGCTTTCTTCCATCATGTATAGCTAATGTGTGACCTACCATTTCGGGGAATATTGTTGATCTTCTCGACCATGTTTTTAAAACCTTTTTACTATTTGCATCGTTCATTTCTGTAATCTTTTTTAGAAGACTAGGCTCACAATAAGGCCCTTTCTTTAATGATCTACCCATTCACTATTTCCTCCTTTCACAAAACCTGTTTTACTATTTTCCATTTCTTCTCTTAACAATCATTTTATCAGATTTTTTATTTTTCTTACGAGTCTTGTAGCCAAGTGCCGGTTTACCCCAAGGAGTTACAGGTGCAGGTCTACCGATAGGAGCTCTACCTTCACCACCACCGTGAGGGTGATCGTTAGGATTCATTACGCTACCTCTTACTGTAGGTCTTATGCCCATATGTCTTTTTCTTCCGGCTTTACCGATTGAAATATTTTCATGATCAATATTTCCTACCTGACCTATAGTAGCTCTGCAGTCCATACTTATCATTCGAACTTCACCGCTCGGTAATCTTACCTGTGCGTATTTTCCTTCTTTAGCCATAAGCTGAGCAGCATTTCCGGCTGATCTAACCATTTGAGCGCCTTTACCGGGCTTAAGCTCAATGTTGTGTATCATTGTACCGACAGGAATATTTCTTACAGGAAGTGCATTTCCTATTTTAATATCCGCATCAGGTCCTGAAACAATCATATCGCCAACCTTTATTTTGTAAGGAGCTATAATGTATCTTTTTTCTCCGTCTACATAATTTATAAGTGCTATATTTGCACTTCTGTTTGGATCATACTCAATAGTTGCAACACGTCCGGGAACTCCGTCTTTGTTTCTTTTGAAATCTATAATTCTATATTTTCTCTTTTCTCCGCCGCCTCTATGACGTACTGTTATTCTGCCATAAGCATTTCTTCCTGCCTGACTGCTTAATGGAGCTAAAAGAGATTTCTCAGGTTCGTTAGTTGTTATTTCTTCAAATGTTGATACAGTCATCTGTCTCAACGCCGGAGAGGTTGGTCTGTATTTTCTAATACCCATGAGATTTTCCTCCTTTTTGATCAATTTATCTTTTAATTAAATCTTATACGCAGTCTCATTCACCAATTTATTTGCTCCTTGCGTCGCATAAATTGGGAATTCGTTGCGAATGACCTACCATCCAATAAGGTTAGGGCATCTTTATATTCCATCAAAGAACTCTATAGTTTTGCTGTCCTCAGTTAATGTGATAATAGCTTTTTTCCAATCTGCTTTTTTACCAACATGCACGCCCATTCTTTTTTTCTTGCCGAGCATGTTCATCGTATTAACCTTTTCGACCTTTACGCCGAAAACTTGTTCCACAGCATTTTTTATTTCAGTTTTATTAGACCTTTTATCAACAACAAATGTATATTTTTTATCTGCCATAATATCCATACTTGCTTCTGTTACTATCGGTCTTATGATTATATCGTGTGGACTGCGCATTATGCGTACACCTCCTCCACTTTATTCACTGCATCCTTAGTTATTACAAAAGAATCACAGTTTAAAATATCGTAAACATTAATTGTATTTACATAAGCTGTTTTTACTCCTGCTATGTTAGCAGCAGCTCTGACAACAGCTTCATCTCTCTCAGGAATTACTATCAATGTTTTCTTGCTTGAATTAAGATTTTTTAAAACCTTAACCATTTCCTTTGTTTTAGGTTGTTCCAAAACTAATTTGTCAACAACGATTATTTCCTGATCTTCAACCTTTGAACTTAATGCTGATTTAAGAGCCAATCTTTTTACCTTTTTAGGAATTGAATAGCTGTAATCTCTTGGTTTTGGGGCAAATACAACTCCGCCGCCTTTCCATTGCGGTGCTCTGATGCTGCCTTGTCTTGCACGACCTGTTCCTTTTTGTCTCCAAGGCTTTCTTCCGCCACCTCTTACTTCGCCTCTTGTCTTTGCAGACTGAGTTCCTTGTCTTTGATTAGCTAAATAATTTTTTACAGCTTCATACATTACATGAGTGTTAACCTTAACTCCAAACACGTTATCGCTTAACTCTATATCACCTATTTGGCTGCCTGTTATATCATAAAGAGCTACTTTTGGCATCTTTAATCCTCCTTTCTCTGCAATAATTACTTAGATTTCTGAAATCTTACTGCTTCTCTTATTTTTACTAAACCCTTTTTAGGTCCCGGTATTGCACCTTTTAAAAGAATTGCATTTTTATCTGCATCAACTTTAATTACTTCAAGATTCAATACTGTTTTTCTTTCGTGACCCATATGTCCATGAGCCTTCATACCCTTTACAACTCTTGACATTCCCGAAGAAGCTCCTAAAGAACCTCTCAGTCTGTGGAATTTAGAACCGTGGCTCATATCTCCGGTATGGTGTCCGTGTCTTTTTATACTACCCTGGAAACCCTTACCCTTTGATGTACCTACAACATCTACCTTCTCTCCAACCTGAAAAACATCAACGCCGATTTTCTGACCTACTTCGTAGTCATCAATGTTATCAACTCTGAATTCTCTTAAGAATTTTTTAGGTTCTACCTTAGATTTTTCAAAATGACCTTTTAAAGGCTTAGTAACATTTTTCGTCTTGATGTCTCCAAATCCAACCTGTATTGCATTGTATCCATCTTTTTCAACAGTTTTCTTTTGAACTACAACCATGTCGCCTGATTCAACAACTGTTACAGGAACAACATCGCCTTGCTCTGTGAACACCTGAGTCATTCCAACTTTTCTTCCTAAAATTGCTTTCATTTTACACCTCCTAATTTCTTACAGCGGATTA
>DAIUCB010000192.1:3016-5561 GCA_036846385.1 Bacillota bacterium
TTTTCTTCCTAAAATTGCTTTCATTTTACACCTCCTAATTTCTTACAGCGGATTATTCTACCGTTATATAAGAATAATCATTCTAAGCAGAGTGCAGCTTTATTATTTCTCTACTTGCTTTAAACATCAAGAAATTGCATTGCAATTTCATCACAATGTTTCAACGAGATATTTCTCGTTATAATTTAATTTCAATGTCTACTCCTGCAGGCAAATTGAGTTTCATCAATGAGTCAACAGTTTTTGGAGTAGGGTTAGTTATGTCAATTAATCTTTTGTGTGTTCTTTGTTCAAACTGCTCTCTGGAATCCTTGTACTTGTGAACTGCTCTAAGTATAGTAATGATCTGCTTTTCTGTCGGAAGCGGAATCGGTCCTGCTACTGTTGCGCCTGTACTTTTAGCTGTTTCAACAATTTTTTGTGCAGATTGATCAATTAATTGATGATCATAAGCTTTTAACCTTATTCTTATTTTTTGTGCGTTTGCCATTTTTTTACCTCCTTTTTCGTTGTGTCCCATACAACTCGGGATTGCTTGATACACCCAACCGGGTGTTTCGATAATTTATAAAAAAGCAATACCGGTCGCCTTGTTTTAAAACAAGACATACTCTGCAAAAATTCCCTGAAATCAGCAACCTTTTGCGTCATCGCATGTGGCAAGCTTGTTAATAATATACCATAAATATTCATAAATCAAGTGTTTTTTTTAATTGTTGCGAAATATTAATATATATTAATATTCATTAATTATATTTAGTATTCAGCGTCATATTTAATCGGTCAGACATTGAAATCATGAGCTTATCCATAATAAAAACTAAATCCGACTTAAAGTCGGATTTAAAGAAAATAAATTACTGTATTAATCTATAATTTTTTTATCTACCTTAAGTCCCAGCTTATCCATTTTATAGTAAAGTGTCTGTCTGGGAATATCTAATTTTTTAGACGTTTTTGATATATTGTAGTCATTTTGTATCAACGATTCGCTTATTATTTTTCTTTCATAACGATTCATAAGCTCATTTAACGGTTCATCTATTATTTTAGTATGAGTTATTTCAAAGCTGCTATCAAATTCCACTGATTGCTTTTCTTCCTTTTTATATGAGCCTACATATTTAGGCAGGTCAGATAGCGTAATTAAATTCTTTTCGGTTATATTAACCGCATGCTCTATAGAATGCCTAAGCTCTCTTATATTTCCCGGCCAATCGTAGCTGTTAAAAAATGCAACTACTTCCTCTGAAAAGCCACTGATGTTTTTATTCAATTCTCTGTTAAATTCATTCAAGAAAGAATATGACAGCTCCTTTAAATCCTCTCTTCTCTCTCTTAGGGGCAGAAGATTGAAATTTATTACATTTAATCTGTAAAACAAATCATTCCTGATTCTTCCTTCTTCAATAGCCTTGTATGGATCCTGATTTAAAGCAGTAATTATACGAACATCTACCTTTCGGGTTTTGCTTTCACCGATTCTTCTGATATGTCCGTCCTGCAAAACTCTTAAAAGCTTTGCCTGCAATATTATATCCATCGAGTTTATTTCGTCTAAAAACAATGTTCCGCCGTCGGCTGCTTCTATTAAGCCTTTAGAGTCCTTGGCTCCCGTGAAGCTTCCCAAGGTTGTGCCGAACAGTATGCTTTCCAAAAGTGTACCGGGAATAGCGGCGCAGTTCTGGGCGATAAATGGATTATCTCTTCTGTAGCTTTCATTATGTATACTTTGTACTATTAATTCTTTTCCCGTGCCCGTTTCCCCATATACCAATACGGGCGATTTACTGTCGGCAATTTTTTTGATTTTAACCTTTATTTCTTTGACGGATTTACTGCTTCCTATAATATCATCAACCGTGTAATGTGCTTTTTCTATAATACTGCTTTCAAATTTTTTATTATGCTTGTTTTGATTGATGTTTTTATACTGATCGACATCCGAAAATATCTCTATTGCTCCTTCAATTTCTCCATTTTCATAAAATGGGATGGTTGTTGATAAAATTGAAACCAGCTTGCCTTTATAATTATAGTAATTCTGCACATAGTTTTTTAAGCTTTCCCCTGTAGATAATGCACGTATTATCGTGCTTGTTTCTTCAGTAAGCTTGGGGAACACCTCCAATATATGCTTTCCTATTGCATTTTCAACATTCAAGCCTGCCAAATCATTTGCAGACTGGTTGTAGAATATAACAATTCCATTTTTATCTACAATAAACATACCGCTGTAAATATTTTCTGATATCAGCTTTAAAATATTCTTATAATCCATACTCTATCCTCTGTACGCATTAATTTTTTATTACAATATTTTATATTATATCACATATTTACTAATATATAAACATAAAAAAATTTTTTATGACGTTTATATAACGATTATACAATATTATTATTTATACTTTTCATTGTTATATAAAATAATGTTATATTATATAAAAAAGATAGCTTTTGTTTGAGCTATCTTTTTTATTATATTATTTAATTATTTAATAATCTGAGCAACTACTCCTGAACCAACAGTTCTTCCGCCTTC
>DAIUCB010000193.1:0-5546 GCA_036846385.1 Bacillota bacterium
AATTAATGTTTAGAACACTTAAAAAGTAGTTCTAAACATATTATACGAGGAGAATAAAAAATGTGTTAAATTATAAAAAGCCAAAGTTTTGGATGGTTGCTATTTCAATTATCGTTGTGATAGCAGCTGGAATTTGTCTAATTGCAAATCCTAAAACTGTCACTCATAATAATGCTGCAGACAATTTCTCATTAGAAAGCCCCGACAGGGTAACTACCGAAGAAGGCTATGAGAATACAAACTATGATAAAATAAGTGCATATCTGAAAGAAGAATGCATCAATGTTTTCTCACCTTATTATGAATTATTAGATTTTATAATATCTGATTATCGGGAAGAAGTTGTAAATGGAAACATTGAAGCAGTTTTTAATTATAAAATGATAGATAAAAACTATGACAGAGATCCGGATACGGTTGAATACATTAAAGAAGCTAAAGAACAAGGAGACAAAAATTATCAACAATTATACGATGAATACTTGAAGCCGAAAGAAAATAATTTTTATTTCAAAGCCATTATTGATAAAAAAGGGGAGATAACTTTATATACCAAAAACCCTGCAATAGATGGTGATGAATGGAAAGAAGTAGAAATGTCGAATTATATTATTAAAAGTCCGGAAGAGATTTCAGAAATAAGTGAACATCTTAAGAAAAATCGTAATGAATTAATAGAGAATGATATTGCAGAATACATTACCTATAATTATGAGGACAGGTCAATGTATATTGTCGGATTGAAAATTTTCAATGAATTCGGTACAAAAGAATTTGGATATATTAATGAGGGTGGTGTCAATATAAATTCTGATGAAAATGCTTTAAGTTTTTCTATAACATATTTCACAGGTCCTATGTTAGCTGCCGGAACTATTTCTGGTCCGGAGGTACATTTTAAAATGAACCTTGATACAAATGAAATTGTTGAAAAAGAACTTAAACCGGCACCAAATTATGCTGAAGCTGCCGAACTATATCCCGAATATATTAATCCTGATTCTATTCAGTACAGCAATAAAGTTACTGAACTAAGTGATGAACGTATGGTTGAAATCGGATTGTATTTTAAGGATTATATCTTGAAAATAGAAGAGAATATACTCATTTCTAAAAGGACTGATTCCTGTAAAATACAGAATTCAGTCTAGCAAGTACGACAAATGTCGTGGAGAATTTATCAGGTTTTCCCAAGCCCTACAAATATTACTGCTATTAAAAGACCTATCCTTTCTTAAAGCAATTATTTGCTATTTCAAATATACTTATAATTTCGAATGATAATCCCAATTAAGGAGAATTTTATGGTAGTATATGATATTCCGTAATGTTTATGAATGGATTATCTGTTAAAGCATAATGTATATGACTTTTGCATCAATAATATTAACTGTCGCTGCAACAGACGAATAATGTCAATGTTATCCGAGTTCGAGAGACTGCTGTTACTTTAATTCTAAATGTTCAGTAAAATCTTGTTTATGTAACGTTTGCTGTTGTAAAATATTAGAAAAAGATATACAATTATAATAATGTTTTGTGCATTGTTGCACGGGTACTTAATTAGCTGAGGTGAAAGCATATGGAAAGACAAAACAAATCTCATGTGAAATGGAATGTGAGGATACTGATAATTTCATTGTTGATAGTTTTAATTGCTGTTGCAGGCGGCATTGTTATCCTGTTCCATGATGAGCTTAAAATCATTAATTCAATTGAGAAAATATCAGATGAAAAACCGATATACTACATGAATGTGGATGGAAATTACTATTTTGATGATTTTTTAAATTCCGGAGGAGCAGCTTCAGATAAAGCAGTGAGTGCATTTCTTACAAAGTGTATCTCAAAAGGTTTCTATTCAATAGATGTCAAGGAAAGTGAAATTGCTTGCAGTTTTGATAAACCGTATAGTTTTTTAGTTCAATAAGTTATGAATTATCAGTCGCCTACGCCTTCTTACAATTCAAATATGCACCTGAACTAATAAAAGTATTACAGGCTAAAAATTTAATAGATTATTAATAATTAGTTTATAGTTATTCAAGTCTGATAATGTATTATATAATTGTGCTACAAAATGCTTAAGCTTATGGTGGCAAATTATATAATAGGAGGTTAAGGTAGATGAAATTTAGTAAAAAAACAGCTACAATATATGCTTTTATCCTAGGTGCTACAATTTTAGCGGGATCAGCATTCGCAGATACTATGCTTAGCTCGGGATATCACAGCTTGAAAAATTCTATGAAGACAACAATGACAAAATTGACCGGTGATGTTGATAACTTCAGTGCTAATATAATTGTATCTACTAAAATTGATGGTAAAATTATCTCGGAATCAACTAATAATGTGAAGTACGATATCGTAAATAAGGCTGAAGAAACGAAGGAAAAAATCTCTAAAAAAGGTGAAATAAATCAATACTTCAGATATAGTGATGAAAATAAAATTATATACAAAAATTATAAGAATGATTCATACAATGTTATAGAAAAACGAAAAAACAAGAATGATGATATAAAAATAATTGAAAACCCTTTTGAGGATGAACAAGCTAAGGATGCAGAAAAGATTCTTGATGCATTTGTAGGGAGCTTACAAGATATTATACAAGTGGAGGAATCGAGTGGAAAGAAAATGTACACCGGTAACTTATCAGAAACACAAATTCCACCTCTTGCAAATGCTATAGCATCATTTGTCTTTAAGTATTCTATACTTGATGAAAGGAATGCTAATAGGCTTGATGTTCCATATCCTAAGTCGAATATATATCTTATAAATGCTTGGGGTAAGGCAATTGAAAATAAAGACGGGATTATAGAAAGCGGTATTTTTACTGCAAGCATATCTGCACATGATAGTGAAGGTATTGAACACATTTATTCTTTAGATTTTTCAATTGACATAAAAGATATAAATAACACAGAGCTTAAAGCTCCGAATTTGAACGGTCAAAAAGTTACATATAGTAAAGACGGCTTTGAATTTGATAATAAATATATTGGAAAATATAAAAATGATATTGTAAAAGAAGAAGACAACTCTTTTGTAAAAATCGGAGAAAGATTCGTAGAAATAACTTCTGTTGTAGATGGAAATATAAAAGGCAAATATTACGAAGTTTATAATGAAGGGCATGATGATGAAAATGTAAGAAGCTTTGACTTCTACTCAAACTATGATGAATCAACTCATTATACAATAATACATTATACAAATGATAAGAGTGAAAATAAAACGGGAATTATCTATCGCACAGGTTCACAGAATATTAATGTATCATTTAATGTTATAATAGAAGAGGATAAAAGCGGATACTCTTCAAATAATGAGGATGGATTTGAAAGTACCTTTGTCAGAATATTTGAGTAGCAGCTAAGGGTGTAAATGCTTTAAGGGAGGAACAGCATTGGATAAAGCAATTGTGATTGAAAATCTATCTAAAATGTATAAAAACAATCGTGGAATACAGGATCTGAATTTAGAGGTAGAACAGGGCGAGGTATTTGGTTTTTTAGGACCTAATGGAGCAGGAAAAACCACTACGATGAAAATTATGGTCGGTATGATGAAAGCTGATAAAGGTGATGTTAAAATAAATGGTTTCAGCATCTCAAAGGAATATGAAAAAGCAATGAAAAATGTTGGATGCATCATAGAGAATGTAACTCCCTTTCCTTATTTAACGGCAGTTGAAAATATGCAATTGTGCGGACGATTCAATAGAGAGGTTGACGGAGCACGAATTGATACATGCTTAGAGATAACCGGAATTATTAAATATAAAAATGAAAAAATAAAAAATTATTCCTTAGGAATGAAACAAAGACTTGGTATTGCTATGGCGATTTTGTCCAATCCTAAAATTGTTATTTTGGACGAGCCATTCAATGGTTTAGATGTTGAAGGAATGGTTGAAATGAGAGAATTAATAATTAATCTATCAAAGCAGCATAAAACAACATTTTTTATATCCAGCCATTTAATACACGATATAGAGATTACGTGCAATAAAGTGGGGATTTTATATAATGGAAAGCTTATAGATGTTGATAGTACACGCAATATTTTAAAAAGCTATTCTTCCTTGGAAAATTACTATTTAAGTGAGGTTGATTTGAATGCAGATTATTAAAGCAGTTTTTATAAATGAAATATTTAAAATATCAAAAAAGAAAAAAATAACTGCAGCAATAGTACTCTCATCTCTATCCGTGATAGCAGCAGCAATTGTGGAATATTCTTTAAATAACTTTGCAGGAATACGTGTAATAGGAAGTTCGGAATTTTCAATTATGATTTTGACTATTCTAAGCTATTCACTTTTTCTGCTTTTTACTGCATTCATCTGTATAGATATGTTTACAGGTGAATTTGCCGATCGTACAATTAATTTTACTCTCACGGGGCCTGCATCAAGGCTTAAAGTATTTTTGGGGAAAATTCTTGCGATTATAACTTTTATAATTTGTAATCTAATTTTTGTAATGGTTCTTTCGATTATTGCTTCTTTATTTATAAGTTGCAAAATGCCAAATCTTTTTAAAATATTAACATCTTATATCATGGCATTCTTTCCGATTTTCATCTTTGCTTTAGTAGTTGTTTTTATTTCTAATATTGCAAGGGGAACAACAAGTGCATTTATGTTTTCTGTCATTGTGTTTTTGGTATTTAATGGATTAAGCTTAGCTTTTCCACAAATCAGGAGTTTTTTATTTACAACCTCCTTTGATTGGTATAGATTAATTTTAGGAAGCTATATAAATTACAGCAAGATTTTTAGGATATTTCTAATTTTTCTCGGTTACGGTATAATGTTATTTACAGCAGGCTATTACCTATTTGAAAAAAAGGATATTTAGGATGAATGTATGAATTTAAAACAAAGATTTTTAACACAAAGCATATTGATTTTAATAGGCACCATTGTTATTACCGGATGCTTTGGCCTTGCCTATAGTTATTTTTATAGCTTATTTAATGAATCCCATGTTACCGGAGGAGTTGGTAAAACAGCTGTTGTTGTAATTGAGGGAGATGAAATTATACATAATAGCGAAGGTTTTACTATGCTTCAAATTAAAGAAATGTTAATGAACCTCAGCATTGAAAATAATTATTATGAATATGAGAACAGAAGATACAGCATAAATGAAGAGAAATTTCATATGAAAGATGGCGGTAATTGTAGAATATTAACTCTTAATCAAATTATCGGTTTCGATAAATATTACAGGTCATTTATCACATTTGTTTTCATGACCTTTTTAATAGTTTTCATTATTGCAAGTGTAATAGTTCAAAAACAAAATATGAAAAACATAATAATACCTATTTTAGGGTTAACAAAGGAAACGGAAAAGCTGATAATCGGTGAGCTTGAAACACCTCTCACGGATAAGGGATATGGCGAAGTCAGAGAGCTTGGAAGTACAATTGAGCAATTGCGTCTTCAGCTAAAAAATTCTGTATATTATCAGAAAAAAGTTGATGAAAACAGAAAATTCCTGATATCAAGCATTTCCCATGATCTT
>DAIUCB010000194.1:0-5490 GCA_036846385.1 Bacillota bacterium
CTGAGAACCTTGTGCTCTCAATTTGTCAGAGCAAAGGAGTATGTAAGGTTATATGCACTTGACGGAGTATTGAGCACAATTACAATAATAATTTTTAATGTACTTTTTCTGGTGGTATTAAAGCTGGGAATAACAGGCTATGTTCTCGCAATTGTAATATCGGATTTATTATCAACAACTTTTTTATTCTTTTCGGCGAATTTAAAAAGGTATATAAAGCTTAAAAATATAAACAGGGACTTAGCTAAAGCTATGCTTAAATATTCCATACCTCTGATTCCCGCAACAATTTTCTGGTGGATAACAAATGTTTCAAACCGATTTATTGTAGCATATTCTTTAGGGAGCGAAGCAAATGGTTTATTTGCGGCATCCTATAAAATACCGACAATAGTAGTATTGATTTCGAATATTTTTATGGATGCATGGCAAATGTCTGCTGTTTCTGACGATGATAAAGCAAGCAGAGCAAAGTTTTTCTCAAAGGTATTTAACGTATACCAATCGGTTTTATTTTTGTGTGCTTCGGGGATAGTTTTGTTTTCTAAGCTTATTACAAAAATATTGGTTTCAAACGCTTATTATCCATCCTGGCAATATATACCCTTTCTTGTTATGGCAACAACCTTTTCGTGTCTGGTAACATTTTTGGGTTCTGTATATATGGTTGAGAAAAAAAGTATTCTGACTCTTTCAACAACTGTGGTAGGAGCAGTGGTGAATGTTATATTAACCTTTTTATTAATTCAAAAATATAAGGTAAACGGAGCAGCCTTTGCAACCTTTATAAGCTACCTTATAGTGTTTTTACTCAGGGCCAATAATACTAAAAGCTTTATTAATATTAAATGGCATGTCTCTAAGCTTTTGTTAAACTCAATTATAGTTTTGTGTCAGAGCTTTATTATGATTTATGAAATCAAATATTGGCTTGCATATCAGATTATATTTGTTATTGCAATGTTGATTTTAAACTTTGGACTGATATGGAATAACACTAAAAAATTATTTTTTAAAGCGTAAATCAGTTTGTTTTTATAAATCACATGTTATCATATAATGTGATGAAAAAAATAAAAGTACAAATAAATACAGATAAAATCATTATCTATCTCATTCAGGAAGACGGAGAATGGATTTTAGTTTTTAAACGATTACAGAAAAAGGAGTGAGGGAATCATGAGTGAAGTATTAGAAGCAAAGGCAGGAATGCTTATTAGAAGGCATGTAAAAGAGGTGTTTGAAGCGTTTATTGATCCCGCTATAACTACAAAATTTTGGTTTACCAAAAGCAGCGGAAGGCTTGTAAAAGGTAATCGTGTCAGATGGGACTGGGAGATGTATGGGGTCGGTGCTGATGTTGATGTAAAGGATATCGAGGAAAATAAACGAATTGTAATCGAATTTGATGACACCACCTCAGTTGAGTGGGTTTTTACGGCTCGTGGGGAGAATGAAACTTTTGTCGCAATTACACATACAGGTTTTAAGGGAAATCAGGAAGAGGTTGTAAAACAAGTAATAGATTCGACGGGAGGATTTATTATTGTGATTTGTGGTTTAAAGGCACTTCTTGAGCATGGTATCGTGTTGAATCTTGTTCCGGATCAGTTTCCTGATGGTCACATTTAGCATTATCGAATCATCACCTAAGTATATGGATTCGGTATGCAGACATCATAATCATGAAACACAATTTATAAAATCCTCTTCTTAATTGTTCAGATATTTAAGAATATGTTCTTATAAAATAAGAGTAGCTAAATTAATTAATCATTTAGCTACTCTTATTTTTATCTAGTCATTATTTTAAGTACTACCTTAGTTACATCAACAAAATCTTTGATACATAATCTTTCATCTGTAGTATGGGCAAGCTCCATTCCTGTACCTAAATTAATTGATTTTATACCATTTTTGTTATATACATTGGCATCACTTCCTCCACCGGAGGGTATCTTGTAAACCTCTATTCCTAAGTCTTTACATATATTTGCTGCCATTTCAACAAGCTCGTCATTGTTGTCCAGCTTATATGAAAAATAGCATTCCTCAACGGTGTATTCTAATTTTGCTCCGAATTTGTCTGCTGATTGCTGTAAACATTCAATCATATGGTTTGTTTGTGCTTTAAGCTTATCGTTGCAACGACTTCTGGCTTCTGCTTCTATTTCGGTAATCGGTGAAACTATATTCGTTGCTCCCACTGCTTTAAAGGTTCCGATATTGGCAGTCGTTTCCTCGTCTATTCTTAGAAGCTTCATATTTGAAACAGCCGCAGCAGCAGCCATAATTGAGCTTATACCATCCTCTGGGTTACTTCCCGCATGTGAAGCCTTTCCTATTATTTTGGCGAATATCCTTGTCTGACCCGGCGCCTCTACGATAATATGTCCGGGGGTGTCTCCGCTGTCAAGTATTACTGCTTGTTTAGATTTCAATCTGGAAAGCTCAACATTTTTGGCACCCTTAAGTCCGCCCTCTTCATAAATTGAAAAAACCACTTCTATAGGTCCGTGAGGCAGGTTATTTTCCTTAATTACTCTCAGAGCTTCAAGTATTGCTACAACTCCTGACTTGTCGTCACCGCCGAGTATTGTTTCACCCTTGCTTTTTATATATTCACCATCTATATATGGCTCAATTCCTATACCCGGAGTTACGGTGTCCATATGGGCGCTGAAAAGTATTGATTCTGCTTCTTTTGTACCGGGCAGAAAGCAATAAATATTGTTTCCGTTTGAATCTACCTTTTTGCCGGCATCATCAATATAATAATCCAGCCCTAATGCTTTTAAATCCTCTAGGATTTTTTCTGAGATTGCCTTTTCGTTTTTAGTCTCGCTGTCAATTTTAACGTATTCCATAAATGTTTCCAATAAGCGTTCTTTATTTATCATAATAGCCTCCGATTTTTAGAATTACCTATATTATATATTATTTTGAAATAATTACAAATAAAATCTGAATATAAATTTCAATAAAATTAAGAGAATTTTAATAAAATTTATAAGAATTTATTAAAATATTTTATGTTAAAATTAAGATAAAAGGGGTATAATATTATATGTATTAAGTAGAGGGGTCTAAAATGTTTGATATACAAGAAGAGTTAAAAAAGGTTCCCGATAACCCGGGAGTTTACCTTATGAAAAATAAGTTTGGTGAAATTATATATGTCGGAAAGGCTAAAAGCTTAAAGAAAAGGGTTAAGCAATATTTTCATTCAAAAAATCATGCCTCGAAGATTTTGGTTATGATAAGCAATATTTCAGAATTTGAATATATTATTACGGATAATGAGGTTGAGGCTCTCATACTGGAAGCCAATTATATAAAAAAATACAAGCCTAAATATAATACCCTGTTAAGAGATGACAAGCAATATCCGTATATTAAAATTTCTGTCCAGGAAAAATACCCCAGAATCTATAAGGTAAGGGAAGTAAAAAGAGACGGAGCTAAGTACTATGGTCCATATATAAGCAATTATGCGGTTAATGAAATTATCGAAATAATAGGAAGTCTATATAAATTAAGAAAATGTTCATTAAAGCTGGACGGAAAAAGGGTAAACCAAAGACCGTGCTTAAATTATCATATTAATAAATGTACTGCACCCTGTATGGGTAATGTTGACTATAAAGAGTATAAAGAAGAAGTAAATAAGGCAATAAGCTTTTTATCCGGTAAGGAAGAAGAAATTATAGATTCTTTAAAGGATAAAATGAAGCAGGCATCACAGAATCTTGATTATGAAAAAGCTGCTAAATTCAGGGACCAAATAAAGGCTCTGGAAATTATATCAGAAAAACAAAAAATAGTATCTACCACATCATCAATGGATCAGGATGTAATAGGAAGTGCCATAGGTATTGAAGAAGCATGTATGCAGGTTTTCTTCATCAGAAACGGAAAAATAATAGGAAGAGAGCACTTTTTGCTTACAAATATATCGGAAAATGATACCAGAGAAGAAATAATCAAATCATTTATTACACAGTTTTATACCGGTACAGTATATATTCCAAAGGAAATATATATTGAAACTGAAATTGAAGATTTGGAGACCTTTGAGGATTTTCTATCCGAGAAAAGAGGAAATAAGGTTTCAGTAAAGGTTCCTGCAAAGGGCGAGAAAAGCATGCTGATTAAGATGGTTAAAAAGAATGCATTAGAAATACTTGAAAAGGGAAGTCAGAGAATTAAAAAAGAATTAGATGAAAGTATACAAGCTGTTGAGGAATTAAGAGAGCTATTGGAAATGAATGAAAGGCCTATGAGGATAGAGGCTTATGATATTTCAAATATTCAGGGCGTAGAATCTGTCGGCTCAATGGTAGTGTTTGAAAACGGAACAATGAGCAAAGCTAATTACAGGCGTTTTAAAATTAATACGGTACACGGTCCGGATGATTATAAAAGCATGGAAGAGGTTTTAGAACGCCGTATAAACAGAGGATTAAGCGAAAATGATGATATAAAAGGCTTTAATAAAATGCCTGATATTATTCTTGTTGACGGAGGAAAGGGTCAAGCAAATATTGCAGAAAATGTGATTGAAAATTATGGCTTAAAAATACCTGTATGCGGCATGATAAAGGATGACAAGCATACAACAAGAGGCTTAATATATAAAGGAAAAGAAATTGAAATGAAGCAAACAGACAGGGTATATCGCTTAATATACAAAATACAAGAGGAAGCACATAGGTTTGCAATTGAATATCACAGGAATCTAAGAGATAAAACCTTGTTTAAATCAGAGTTAGATAATATTGAAAATATTGGTCATAAAAGAAAAATCAGCATGCTGAAAACATTTGGCTCTGTAGATAATATAAAGACGAAAAGTATTGATGAACTTATGAACGCACCCGGTATGAATATTAAGGCTGCTGAATCAGTATACAACTACTTTAATAGGTAAAGGATGGTATGAAAATAATGGCATATGTAAAGCTGGAAGATTTAATAAGTTACATGGGTCTTGAACCGGTATATTATCCCGATGATGTTCAATCACGGATATATACACCTGAAATTGTAAGACCGGGACTTCAAATGGCAGGATATTTCGATTTGTTTTCCTTTGAAAGAGTACAAATAATGGGGAAAACAGAGATGTATTATATAAGGACTTTAGAGGAAAGCGTAAAAAGAGAAAGATTAGACAAATTTTTCAGTTATCCAATTCCGGCTCTTGTGGTTGCAAACGAAATGGATGTGGATGATACAATTATTTTTTATGCTAAAAAATATAAAAGACCTGTTTTTAAAGCAAATGCGAAAACAACAAGACTGGTTAACGTTATGATAAGCTACTTGGAGGAGGAACTTGCTCAGGAAACAACAATACATGGGGTATGTCTCGAGGTGTTTGGTATAGAAGTATTTATACAAGGTAAAAGCGGAATCGGCAAAAGTGAGACCTCTCTTGAGCTTATAAACTGAGAACACAGCGTGATAGCTGATAAGGCGGTTATTATC
>DAIUCB010000195.1:0-5428 GCA_036846385.1 Bacillota bacterium
AACCGTAATTATATCAGCAGCAATAGTATCTGTAATATGCTTTTTTTTAGGCATAGTTATATCATACATTTATGCAACACCTGCAGGAGCAAGCATTGTCGCGGTAAACATAGCTGCATTCATGATATTTTCATTTGCAGGATTATTGATAAGGAGAGTATAACATGAAAAAATTAATTTTATTATTGATTGTTTTACTGGCAGTATTTACAGGATGCAGTCAAAAAAATGCAACAGCTGAAATTCCCTCGGAAAATAATACTAAAAATGAAGAAGTAAAAAACATCAAAAAATCCGAAGGCGATATAATAGAAATTAAAGAAAAAATGTTTGTAGCGCAAACAAATGAAATATATATAAATAAAGAAGAATATTTAGGAAAAACAATAAAATTAGAAGGAATTTTCGATGAGCAATATTCAAGCAAATTCGATAAAACCTATTACCACATTTACAGAAAGAGTCCCGGATGCTGCGGCAATGACGGAGTTTCAGGATTTGAAATAATATGGGATAAGGAATATCCTAAAGTCAATGATTGGATTGAGGTTGTAGGAACACTTGAAGAATATGAGGAGCAGGGATATAATTTCTTGCGCCTTCGCCTTAAAGAATTAAATGTCAAAGAAGAAAGAGGAAAAGAATTTGTGAACCAGTAAAATATATAAAATTTTATATATAGATAAAAGCTCTATTATAATGTATAATAAAAATATAGAAATATATTTTAAATACATTATCAGGAGTTATTAAATTGAAAAAGATATATAATAGGAAAAAAAGGGACTGGAAAAAAATTATAGGGAACATTCTCTTTATTACCTTGTTACTGTCTATTATTTATACAATAATAAGGATTGTAATTTCACCTTCCGGTACCGGTACCGGTCATGACAAGGTAAAAAGCGATTATGTGCTGATGCTCCTTCAATGCATTCTTGGTCTTATCGTGATGATGATACCATCAGCGATAGAACGTAAGTTTTGTATTGATATTCCAAACCGCATGGAGGTAATTTATTTTATATTCCTTTATTGTGCAATTTATTTAGGTGAAGTAAGGAATTTTTATTATATCATTCCTCACTGGGATACAATATTGCATGCATTCAGCGGAGCAATGCTGGGTGCTCTTGGCTTCAGCCTTGTAATAATATTAAATGATGCAGAAAAGGTTAAATTTGATCTGAGTCCGTTTTTCATATCACTGTTTGCCTTTTGCTTTGCTTTGGCAATGGGAGCGCTGTGGGAAATATATGAATTTACATTTGACGGACTGCTGTCATTAAATATGCAGAAATTTGCGCTGGCTGACGGAACAAAACTCATAGGTCATGATGCGCTGAGAGACACTATGAAGGACATAATAGTTGATGCTTTGAGCGCACTCTCAATTGCCGTAATCGGATACTATTCGATTAAAAAATCGGAAAAAGCTAATTAACAATCAAAATTATCATGTTTTAAATGCAATAAATATACATTTCCTTTATTTCTTTACAAAATGTAAAAAAAAGCTTATAATGTCATTGTATTATTACAATTAAAAATAAATTAAACTTCTATTATGAGGTGAAACATGTATAAACAGATTTCAAATGAATTATTAAGCTTTATAAAAAAAAGTCCCAGCTGCTTTCACGCTGTTAAAGCAATAAAAGATGAACTGGATATAAACGGTTTTGAAGAACTTTTAGAAAGCAAAAAATGGAATTTGGAAATGGGAAAGAAATATTATGTGCTACGAAATTCATCTTCAATTATAGCATTCAAGCTGGGAGATAATCTTGATGAATACAGCTTCAACATCATAGCATCACATTCTGATTCCCCTTGTTTTAAAATAAAGGAAAACTTTGAGATAGAATCAGGAAAAAAATTTATTCAGCTTAATACCGAAAAATATGGAGGCATGATTTATTCGACTTGGATGGATCGGCCTTTATCCGCTGCCGGCAGAATTGTAATAAAAAATGATGATAAAATAGAATCTATACTTGTTAATATAGACAAAGATTTGGTTCTCATTCCAAATGTAGCAATCCATATGAACAAGGAAGTAAATACAAATATGAAATATAATGAACAGACAGATTTGCTGCCCCTCTTCGGATTATGTGAAAATGGTAAAAACAGTTTTCTTGAAATAGCGGCAGAATATGCCGGTGTTAAAAAAGAGAATATTTTAAGCACCGACTTGTTCCTTTATAACCGCATGGAGCCTTCCTTCTGGGGAGGAAACGAAGAATTTATATCAGCTCCGAAGCTTGATGACCTGCAATGCGCTTTTTCATCGCTGAAAGCGTTCATTTCAGGTGCGAATTCAAAATCAATCAACGTTTACTGCTGCTTTGATAATGAAGAGGTTGGCAGCCAGACAAAACAGGGAGCAGAATCAACATTTCTGGTTGATATATTGACAAGGATAAATAACAACCTTGGAAATTCCGGAGAGGATTATCTTTGTGCTCTGTCTTCATCGATGATGCTTTCTGCTGACAATGCGCATGCAGTACATCCTAATCATCCAGAGCTTAGCGATCCTACGAACCGTGTCTATATGAATGAAGGTGTTGTTATAAAATACAATGCCAATCAGAAATACACAACTGATGGTGTGAGTGCAGCATTATTGAAGGAATATTTAAAGAAAGCGTGAGTACCGTATCAGAATTACACAAACCGTTCTGATATGCCGGGAGGAAGCACACTGGGAAATATTGCTTCAACCCAGTTAAGCATAAAGATGGCGGATATTGGACTTCCTCAGCTTTCAATGCATTCATCTTATGAAACAGCAGGAGTGAAGGACACATATTATATGTATAAGCTAATGGAGGAATTTTATAATTCTCATTTGAAAGAAGAAAGCGACGGAATTTATATAATAACAAAATAGACTATAAATCGTTTCAGATATTAAAATATAATTTTTGGAGTATATCATGTATAAGGATAATAAAGGCTATGAATATGAAGAAATTGCTAAAAAATATCTGACAGAAAATGATTACGAAATTATAGAACAAAACTTTACAAGTAAATTCGGGGAAATTGATATTATTGCAATAAAAAATAATATTATTTCCTTTATTGAGGTTAAGGGAAGAAAAAATACGGACTACGGAATGCCCAGAGATTCGGTTACAAAATACAAGCAGCAGAGAATAATTACTTCAGCAAAGTATTTTTTGTTAAAAGAAGATTATGAGGATATTCAATGCAGATTTGATGTTATCGAAATAATTTCAGACGAAAAAACGGTTAATTACATTGAGGATGCATTTTGGGCATAGAAATATTAATTTCTCAGCTGTAATTATAGCCTTGAAATTATATATATTTTATGATAATATCATAAAAAAGTAGTTAGGAGTACCATTTTGAGCAACAATATAAATAACAAAAAAGATAAATATACAGTAGCCTTTACAACTCTTGGCTGCAAGGTAAATCAATTTGAAACAGAGGCAATGACAGAGCTCCTTGAGAGAGAAGGCTTTAAAGTAACAACCAACGGGGAAAGCAGTGATATTTATATTATTAATACCTGTGCAGTCACTAAGGAAAGTGAAAGAAAATCGAGACAGTTTATTAACAGAGCAAAAAGGATCAATCCGAATGCATTAGTTGTTGCCGTCGGCTGCAGCGTGCAGCTTAACAGCGACAAGCTGAACGAGGAAACTCAGGTTGATATAGTTATCGGCACTAAAAATAAAGGAAACATAGCAAAAATAATAAAAGAAAAATTAAATAACAATCAAATAAATATATATATCGATAAATTCAAGGGCAGTGAAAAATTTGAAGAGCTTAAAATCAGCACAGTTCATGATAAAACACGAGCAAATATTAAAATACAGGATGGCTGCAGTCAATTTTGCACCTATTGCATAATACCATATGTGAGAGGTCCTATCAGAAGCCGAAATCATGATGATATAATAGAAGAGGTTAAAAGGATAGCTTCAAACGGTTATAAGGAAATAGTCATAAACGGTATTCATATATCCTCCTATGGAGCGGAAGAAAAGGATAAGGATGCCTTAATAAAGCTGATAGAGGATATCGACAAAATTAACGGGATAGAAAGAATAAGGCTCGGTTCATTAGAGCCGGGTATAGTAACCGAAGATTTTGCAAGACGTATTTCTCTTACAAAAAAAGCCTGCCACCATTTTCATCTTTCTCTGCAAAGCGGCAGTGACAGCGTTCTGAATCGTATGAATCGAAGATATACCTCCTCTGAGTATAAAAAAGGAGTCGAAATACTCCGAAAATATATGATTGATTCCGGTATAACCACCGATATCATTGTAGGCTTTCCCGGTGAAACAGATGAAGAATTTGAAGAAACCTGCAGCTTCGTTAAGGCTATAGGATTTTCCAGAATCCATGTATTCAAGTATTCTGTTCGTGAAGGTACAAAGGCTGCAGCTATGCCCGACCAAATCAGCGATAAAATAAAAGACTTCAGAAGCAAAGTGTTAATTGAATTAGGAGAAATGTTATCGACTGATTTTATGAATAAATATATCGGAAGAGCTATATCAGTACTGGTTGAGAGCGAAAAGGGCGAAAATTTATATGAAGGTTATTCATCAAATTATCTGAAGGTTATGATTAAAAGCAATTCAGATATTAAAAATATGATTGTAGATATAAATATTATTAAAGTTTGTAACGAATATTTATTTGGTGAATACAATATTAGCTAGGTAATACTTTAACATTTAGATAAAGAGGTGAAAAAATGAATTGTATATTTTGCAAAATAGGAAAAAAGGAAATACCGTCAACAATAGTATATGAGAATGAAAGCATAATTGCATTTAAGGATTTAAATCCACAAGCACCGATACATATACTTGTAGTTCCGAAAAACCATATTTCATCAATAAATGATATAACCCAAGAAAATAGTTCAATCATTTCGGAAATATTTTTATCAATCAATGAAATTGTTGAAAAAGAGGAAATTAAGGAGTCAGGATATAGAGTTATAAGCAATTGCGGCAATGACGGATGTCAATCCGTACAGCATCTGCATTTCCATATTCTTGGTGGAAAAAAATTGTCAGAAACTTTATCATAAAATTGTTGCATTTAATTATTCTATGTTATATAATAAATAAGTGCTATTTTAAACTCGCTGGTGTCATGGACATACAGTGGTAGATACGAGGGGAGGGTAGCAAATGACAGAGGTAAAAGTAAGAGAAAACGAGTCGATAGATAACGCTCTTAGAAGATTTAAAAGACAATGTGCACTTACAGGTGTTATGTCTGAAGTAAGAAAAAGAGAGCATTATGAAAAACCAAGTGTGAAGCGTAAAAAGAAAGCTGAAGCAGCTCGTAGAAAGAAAACTAAAAAAGCAAGATAAGAATAAGAGGTGAATTTATGCCTTTAAAAGAGAAGCTCATGGAA
>DAIUCB010000196.1:0-5401 GCA_036846385.1 Bacillota bacterium
ACTGCATCTCCCAGCATTATAGGCACAATCGGATGCTCCGAATCTATTATATTTAATCCTATTTTTTTTATTTCCTGTCTGAAATATTTTGTATTTTCTTCAAGCTTATCTCTGTATTTTGTACTTTCAGAAAGCATTTCCAGTACCTTTAGAGATGCTCCCGCTATGGCCGGTGCCAGAGTATTTGAAAATAAATATGGTCGTGAACGCTGTCTTAGCAAATCAATTATTTCTTTTCTGCCGCCGGTATATCCGCCGCTTGCTCCTCCCAGAGCCTTACCCAAAGTACCTGTGATTATATCGACTCTTCCGATAACATTTCTGTATTCGTGGGTTCCTCTGCCCTTCTTGCCTACAAAGCCTACTGCATGAGAATCGTCTATCATTACCAAGGCATTATATTTATCAGCTAAATCGCATATACCTTCAAGATTGGCAATTATACCGTCCATTGAAAATACTCCGTCAGTTGCAATCAGCTTTATTTGAGCTCCGTCTTTGTCTGCTTGGAGCAGCTGCTCCTCAAGGGATTCCATATCATTGTTTTTATATCTGTACTTTTTAGCCTTCGCAAGTCTGATTCCGTCTATAATGCTGGCATGATTCAATTCATCACTGATTATTGCATCATTTTCGGTAGTAATTGTTTCAAACAAGCCACCGTTAGCATCGAAGCAGGAGGAATATAGTATTGTGTCCTCCGTATACAGAAATTCGCTTATTTTTTCTTCCAGAGTTTTATGAATTTGCTGTGTACCGCATATGAATCTGACTGATGAAAGACCGTAGCCCCAGCTGCTGTATGCATTTTTTGCTGCTTCTATAACCTCAGGGTTATCGGCTAAGCCAAGATAGTTATTTGCACACATGTTAAGGACGCCATTTACCTTGGTAGTATTTATTTTACTGTTTTGTGGCGTAGTTATCACTCTTTCATCCTTCCACAATCCGCTTTCCTTTATATCGTTTAATATACCTGAGTATATTTTCTTGTAATTACCGTACATTAATCTCATCCTTTCCATCTATTTATTATTTATTATTTATTATTTATTATTTATTTATTTTTGTTGTCCAATCCAATATTACCTTTCCCGATTTACCGCCGGTCATTGCTTCAAAGCCTTTGATAAAATCTGTATAGTGGTATCTATGCGTTATTACCGGAGATATATCAAGACCTGATTTCAACATCGCAGTCATTTTATACCAGGTTTCATACATTTCTCTGCCGTATATGCCTTTTATTTGAAGTCCGTTAAAAACTAACTTATTCCAGTCTATTGAGGTACCTTGGTCTTGTATGCCAAGCATCGCTATTTTACCGCCGTGGGTCATATTATTAATCATATCATTTAAGGCGGATGCATTTCCTGACATCTCCAGTCCTACATCAAAGCCCTCCTTCATACCCAGATCCTCTATAACTGTGCTTAGCTTTTCATTCATAGAGTTAACTGTTCTGGTCGCACCCATTTTTTTAGCGAGGGATAATCTATAATCGTTTACATCTGTTATAACAACATATCTCGCACCTGCATGCTTTGCAATAGCCACAGCCATTATTCCAATCGGTCCCGCTCCCGTAATGAGTACATCCTCACCAAGTAAATCAAAGGATAATGCTGTATGTGTCGCGTTGCCGAAAGGGTCGAAAATACTGAATATTTCTTCCGGTATTGATTTATCGCACAGCCATACATTTGTAGCCGGCAACGTTACATATTCGGCAAAAATCCCGGTTCTGTTAACTCCGACTCCTTTGGTATCCTTGCACAAATGTCTTCTGCCCGCCAAACAGTTTCTGCATTTCCCGCATACGATATGTCCTTCTCCCGAAACCAAGTCTCCTACCTTCAAATCCCTTACGCCTTTGCCCAGCTCTACTATCTCGCCTACGAATTCATGACCTATCGTCATAGGAACGGGTATTGTATCTTGAGCCCACTGATTCCAAACATAAATATGCACATCCGTTCCGCATATAGCTGTTTTATGTATCTTTATCAGAACCTCACCTTCTTCTGCAGTCGGTACTTCAACTTGTTCTAGCCACAATCCCGGCGAAGCATGCTTTTTTACAAGTGCATCCATTTTAGCCACAAAAATCACCATCCTTATTTATGTTATTTATAAAATAGTAAATATCCTACATAAATAATACTATTATTATGTATCTGTGTCAAGTGCTCAATATGTATTATGTTTCTTATTTATGTACAACCCTTCTTTATATTAATTTTCAAAAAAATAAAAACTGCACTTTTATAAAATGCAGTAATTATATTATACGCTTTAATTTAAAATCTAAATAGTCACTTGAAACACAATGAAGATAAACTCCCTCAATCAATCCTTCTCGAACATTCTTATGTCCTTCTTCTCCATGTAAATGTCCATATATACATGTATTGATTTCATGAGCTTTTATTATCTCAAAAAATTCATTTGGCTTACCATTGCTGTCAAAAGGCGGAAAATGAAGCATTGCAATTTTATACTTCATGCTTGATTTGCATTTGGCTATTGAATTATGAAGTCTGCTCAGCTCCCTAGTGAATATTTTTTCATTTGTAGTTTCAGGTGAATGCTCCTCAGTAGAATCCCAGCCCCTTGTGCCGCAGATTATATAATCATCATATTCATAATAGTTGTTTTTTAAGAAGCTGATAGTATTTAATCCAAGTAAATTTAACTTATTGTTGGTTGCCCACCAATAATCATGATTTCCCTTACCTATTATTTTCATACCGGGAAGATTATCTATTTTTAATAAATCTACTTTAGCATCCTCCAGCTTTGTAGCCCAGGATATATCTCCGGGTATCAGAACTATATCGCTTTGACCAACGGTCTTCCCCCAGTTTTCAACAATTTTTTCTTCATGATCAATCCAATTATCTCCAAAGATATTCATTGGTTTTTCTTTTTTACTGTCAAGATGTAAATCTCCTATAGCAAATATTTTCATAAATTTTATTCCTTAGCCTGTAATTTTATAAGATTGAATTTAACATTCAGCTGCTTTGCAAATTCTATTTCTCTTTCCTGACAAGTAAACAATATTATTTGTCTTCTTTCACTTTCTCTGGCAAGCATTTCAATCGATTTTTTCAATCTGTTAGTATCATATTGTACAAAGCTGTCATCCAATATTATCGGTATATTCTGATTACCGCTTAATATGCTGCTTAAGCTTATTCTTAAGGACAAATACAATTGATCCAGTGTACCTCCGCTTAAGCTCTCTATTTCAATATTTCTTTCCTTATTATTCTCGGCGACTACTGTAATATTCATGTCTTCATCAATATTAACTTCCTTATATTTACCGCCTGTAACGTAAGCAAAGTTGTCACTTATTGATTTTCTTAACAGCGGCATGAAATCACCCTTGATTGAATCGGATATTTCAATAATTTTTTCTGCTGCTATTTCAGCAATTTGAATCTTTTCCTTGAATAAGGCTTTTTTATCTTCATAAAATTCAATTTCTTCTTCTATTTCAGCTAAGTTTCTTACTCCTTTTTCTATTTCGTCAATTTCTTTATCTATATTGTTCATACCTATTAATAATTTGGTTTTTTCCTCATTGTTTTTGAAAATTGCAAGCTGATACTCTCTTCTGTCTATGTTTTTAACCTCATAGCTGTTAATTTTTTCAGTCCTTTGTTTTAGCTCTTCAAAGCTCATTCTTTCAAGCATTGTATTTAAAAAGCTCTCACAGTATTCCTTTTTATTTTTCAGTTCAAGATAATTCTCATAGCGTTCAACCTTATTTTTAAAATCATCTATAGTTCTTATATTGTTTGAGGTTAAAATAATATTAAGTCTTTTCTCTTCAAACGCTATTTCCTTATCCATTTTGTTGAGATTTTGATTGATTTCATCTATTAAATTACTGAAATTTATTATTTCTGCTTTGACTGAATCCTTCCTGCTATATATTTCATTTAGCTTTTCTGCATTTTCCTTTGTAATTTCTTCTAAGCCAAATATTTTGAAGCTGTTTAGGAGCTTTTTTGAAAGATTGTCATTTGTTTCAATTAAGATATCCAGATTTTCATTATCAAATTCTAAAAGCTTTAATTTTTCATTTATTATATTGAGCTGATTTTTCTTAACCTCATAAAGGTTTTTGAATTCACCCGTATCAGAGCAGTTTGCAGCTTCTAACAATTCATCAACACGTTTATCAAGTATTTCCAAATTTCTGTTCAAATCCGCATTTCTGCATTCAATGCTTTCGATTTCTTTTATGGAATTGGATGCTTTGTTTTTTGATTTTGCAGCTGTAACGAAAGAAAGTATACCGAAAGCTGCTGCCGCTGTTCCATAATAATACTCTGAAACAGCATAATAATATGCTGCATAGCCTGACAATGCAGCTGCGGAAAAAAACATCAATCCGAGCAAAGTTAACAGGATGCTCTTTATATTCTGTGATTTGGCTATTTTTTTCATTACCTCATAGCTGTTATCGTTTAATAATATTTTAATAATATCTATCTTTGCCTTATTTTCCTTTGCTTCACCATAGCTTTCAATAAGCTTATTTATTTCATTTAAATCAAAGCCTTCTATACTTTTTTTGCCTGCAGCTATTTTAGCCTGCAGCTCGTTTATTTTCTGCTTATTTGTCTCATATGAGCTAAAGTCTTCATTAATATTATTTATTATACTATCATCTGTTATATTGTTTGATAAATCCTCCTTTAAATCCTTTAGAACAGCTTCTGCTTCTGTTCTTTTATTTATCAAACCAAGTCTTTCATTCTTCATGTAAATTAAAGACGAATAAAGCTGTGTTGCTTCTATATAATCATCCTTAGAAAATTTTTGTTCTTTATCCTCATCCTTGTATAAATTAAGCTTCTTGTTAACCTCCTCAAGCTCTTCCTTAAGAGGAACTGCCTTCAGATATTTATCCTTCTCTATTGAAAGCTCATATTCATATAATTCATTTTCTAAACCCGAAATAAGCATATCTATCTCTTGAATTTTACTGTTAAGCTTTTTCTTTTCCATAGCAAGAAACATAACCTGTCTGTTTGCATTAACGGTATTTTCCTTAGCCATTTCAAGCTCTTTCAATCTCAGGGCATATTGACCAAGCAGGGTTTTCGGATTTTCCTCATTCCCTGCTTCATCCTTTATATTATTCAGTGTCGCTAATATCCTGTTGATTGATATTGATTCATCTCTTGAATTGCTTAAATTTACAATTTTATTTTTCAGCTCTGCGGAAAGCTCTTTATCTGTTTTATTTCCAAGCTGCTGTATACTTACTGTATTCCTGTATGACAGCTTATTTATGTTAAAAAAATACTCACCGGGGCAATTAATATATTCTTCCCGAATATATGCCTCTTTTTCTTCTTCTGTCACCTTCTCAAGAACC